>PIVS01000690.1 GCA_003353855.1 Desulfobacteraceae bacterium | reverse complement strand
GGCCCTGGAAACTGCATTGAAAAAATCGGGTATGACACCTCTGGCGGCTTTGTCCATGATGGTTTTTGTGCTATTGTATGTGCCTTGTTTTGCCACGGTGATGACAATTTACAGAGAATCATCTGCCAAATGGGCCTGTTTTAATGTGATATATACAACTATGGTTGCATGGACCATGTCTTTTTTGGTATACCAGACTGGAATGATTTTACGCTGATGATATGAATGGGATGATATAAGTGGAGAGTTTATATGAAAGATAATTTTGTTAACCGACTATTAAAATATTTATTGCCCACATTGGTTGGGATGATGATTGTTGTTGGCCACGGGTTGGCCGCAGAACGAATGGCAGTAAAAGCAACCATTGCCAATCTTCGTTCAGGGCCGGGCGGCAAATATGAGGTCCTGTGGCAGGTGGAAAAATATCATCCAATACTGGTCATTGAGAAAAAAAAGGACTGGTATAAAATAAAAGATTTTGAAGGGGATATGGCCTGGATCCATAAATCCCTTTTGGGAAAGATTAACGGGATTATTACCACCAAAGCCAAGTGCAATGTCCGGTCTAAACCGGATAAAAAGGGTAAAATTCTGTTTACGGTTGAACGGGGGGTGCCTTTCAAGGTGCTGAAACACAGTGGCAACTGGATCCGAATTGAGCACGCAGACGGTGAAATCGGTTGGATTCATAAGAGCCTTGTATGGTAATTGAATGTTTTTAAAGATTGAGGTGGGTGTATGGCAGAGCAGCGAGTATCAAACGAACGGAGAAAAGAACTTGAACAGATAGATCCTTTTCAGGAGAATCTTTTAAGAACATTGGTCTATGGAAAGGAAAATAAAAAACAATTTTTGCTGATTATCGGTGCAATCATTGTGGTTATTGTTATTTTTTCAGGCATTATGTTCAGTTTTGCAAAATCGGAGAAGGTCGCATCAGACCTCGTCGCAAAGGCAGTCATCACCTATGCAAAAACCAATGATCCAATCAAGGGTTTTGAGGCGACAAAGGATGCTTTTGAGGCTGTTTTTACCGATTATTCAAATACGAGTGCCGGAAGAATGGGTAAGATCAAATTTGCAAAAATTTGTTTTGATGCAGAAAAATACGACACCGCCTTTGAATTATATAAAGAGGCATTGGAGATGTTTAAAAACGAGGCGGGTATGAAAAATTTTCTCCTGGCTTCTCTGGGACATGTTTCCCAGGCAAGAAACGACTCTGACAAGGCAAAATATTATTTCCTTCAGATTGAAACAGGCTCCTCTGATCTTTTAAAGGATGAGGCACGGTTTGCTTTGGCCGGTTTATATGAGGCTTCCAATGATATGGAGTCCAGTCTGAAAATGTATGAAAAGATTATCAATGACCACGAAAATTCCATTTACAGGGGCATTGCCGAAAGCAAAATCAAAGATGTTAAATATAATTGATTCCTGATCCAAACTAAAAAAGGCTGCCACTGGCAGCCTTTTTCAGAAAAGGAAAAAAAGATGAAAAAACTAACCTTTGGTTAGTACGTATGTATTAATGCAAGTCTCCTGCCAATCCTTCTTTTTTATTTATTTATTTCAGCCTTTTTTTTAACTACCCCAAATTATTGTTGTATTGAGTTTACCTCACACCGGTATAGCTTGTATTCCCACTGCTAATGTTTTTGCCTTGGCCGTGAAAAGTTCAAAATTTTGAACCTCTGTGTGCTGTTTGCGGGTGGGGAGCATCATAATCAGTTGAAAGGAAGGGGGATTGCAAAGAGTTCAAGATTTTAAACTTTTGCGAAAGCTTTGTGAACACCCTATTAATTCAGTCACTTATCTTGGTTTGCTCCTTTGTATAGATTGAATTTTTTTAGTTTTTGGTTCAATCCGCTTTTGCCAATCCCCAGAAGCTGCGCCGCCTTGGTCTGAACATTCCCGGATAGTTTCATGGCCCTTTGAATCATCCTTTTTTCCACCGCAGCAAGGGTCTCTGACAAACCGACGCCATCGGGAATTCCGTCCAGTTGAAGGGTGGTTCCCGGGTTTTGCCGGAGTTGAGGGGGGAGATCGGCAGGACAGATTAAATTGTCGCTGGAAAGGATAACGGCCCGTTCAATGACATTTTCCAGTTCCCTTACATTTCCTTTCCATTCATAATCACACAGAATCTGGGCAACTTCCCTGTTTATACCGGTCACAGTGCTTAGGGACCCGGCATCCCTGGTGTATTTTCCAATAAAGTGATTGATTAACAGGATGATGTCTTCCGGGCGATCTCTTAAGGGCGGAATGGTCGTTTTTACAACATTGAGACGATAATAGAGATCCTCCCTGAAATTACCCCTTTGTACCTCTTCTTCAAGTGTTTTGTTAGTGGCGGCTATCAAACGGAAGTCAAC
>PIVS01000155.1 GCA_003353855.1 Desulfobacteraceae bacterium | reverse complement strand
GTGGATCAGCCCTATGCAAAGATGTTTATAACAGGCCCTGAAGTGGTAAAGGCAGTTACAGGCGAGTCTGTTTCTCCGGTTGAGCTGGGGGGGGCAATGACCCACAACAGCAAAAGCGGGAATGCCCATTTTGTTGCTGCTTCTGATTCAGATTGCATTGAGCAGATAAAACATCTGCTTAGTTTCCTTCCTTCAAACAATAAGGAACAACCTCCGAAATATCAGTGTACCGATCCCTGTGACAGACAGGAGGAAAAATTAAACACCCTGGTTCCCGATGAGAGCAGGCTTGGCTACGATATGAAAGAAATTATCCTGGGTGTGGCGGATAACGGGGAGTTTTATGAAGTCCACAAACACTTTGCCATGAATATAATTGTGGGATTGGCGCGCATGGACGGTTCAAGTGTTGGCATCGTGGCAAACCAGCCTTCATATCTTGCCGGTTGTCTGGATATTGACGCCTCTGATAAGGCGGCTAGATTTATTCGGTTTTGTGATTGCTTTAATATTCCCCTTATAACATTTGTGGATGTTCCCGGCTACCTTCCCGGAACAGGGCAGGAATTTGGCGGTATTATCAGGCACGGTGCCAAACTGCTCTATGCGTATCCCGAAGCAAGTGTGCCTAAAATTACCATTGTGATCAGAAAAGCATATGGCGGGGCATATATTGGAATGTGTTCGGGTAAAGGCGGTCCGGATATGGTGATTGCCTGGCCCGGAGCTGAAATTGCCGTGATGGGTGCAGACGGGGCTGCCAAAATAATTTTCCGCAAACTTGATGAAGATGGACGGCTGGAACAGACCAAAGAATATATCGATAAATTTACAACCCCCTATGCTGCTGCGAAAAGGGGGTATGTTGACAGAATCATAGAACCGAAAATGACCCGTCCTGCAATTATTGACAGTCTCAATATGCTCAAGGACAAGAAGGTGTCTTTGCCGGACAGGAAACACGGCAACATGCCGCTTTAAGTGTTTACTAAGTATTCATAATTTTAAATGGTTAAGAACAACATACGGGGAAAAGAGGATGACGGTTAATAAAGAAAAAGACAGACCCTGGCTCATGCGAACTTACTCGGGATATGCCAGTGCAAAGGAGTCAAACAGGCTTTACAGGGCCAATTTGGAAAAGGGGCAAACAGGGCTTAGCATTGCTTTTGATCTGCCGACACAAACAGGTTATGACTCGGACAATATTCTAGCCAGAGGTGAAGTGGGCAAGCTGGGTGTTCCCCTGGGAAATTATGAGGATATGCAGCTTTTATTTGATGGAATTCCCATTGAAAAAATGAATACATCCATGACGATCAACGCACCTGCGGCCTGGATTCTGTCCCAGTATATCGCTGCAGCAATGAATCAGGGAGCAGACATTTCAAAGCTGCGGGGCACCATTCAAAACGATATATTAAAAGAGTATCTGAGCCGGGGGACATATATTTTTCCCCCCGGGCCTGCCATGGGTCTGACAGCTGAAATTATAAACTTTACCGTTAATAAAATGCCAAAGTGGAACCCTATTAATATCTGCTCATATCATTTGCAGGAAAGCGGGGCCACGCCGGTTCAGGAATTGGCATTTACCCTTGCCAATGCAATTGCTGTTCTTGATGCAGTTAAGGAAAGCCGTGGGGTAAAAGAAGAGGAGTTTCCCAAAGTTGTGGGAAGAATTTCCTTTTTTTTAAATGCAGGGATCCGTTTTGTTGAAGAGATGTGCAAAATCCGGGTTTTTTCGGATCTATGGGATCAGATATGTAAAGACCGCTACCATGTTAAGGAGGCCAAACTCAGGCGTTTTCGCTACGGTATTCAGGTCAACAGCCTTGGGCTCACAGGCCAGCAGCCTGAAAATAATATTGCAAGAATTATCTATGAAGTTCTCGGGGTGACATTAAGTAAAAAAAGCCGTGCCCGTTCCGTCCAGCTGCCTGCATGGAACGAAGCTCTTGGTCTTCCGAGAAAATGGGATCAGCAATGGAGTTTGAGGCTGCAGCAGATCCTGGCCTTTGAAACCGACCTTCTTGAATATGACGATATTTTTGCAGGTTCAATAGTCATTGAGAAAAAAGAGAAGGAGCTGAAGGAAGAGGCTCTGGCTGAGCTGGAAAAAATTATGAAAATGGGCGGGGCCGTCGCTGCAATCGAAAACGGATATATGAAACAAAGCCTTGTGGAAAGCAATGCCAAAAGAATCAATGGGGTTGAAACTGGTGAGCGGGTTGTTGTGGGTGTCAACCAATTTAGGGAAGGGGAAGATTCTCCCCTTGTGACTGGGATGGATGGTGCGTTTTTAAAAGTTGACGACCAGGTGGAGTTTGAACAAACCCGGCTGTTGAAGGATTTTAAGCTCAGAAGGGACCAGGGAAAAGTGGACAGGGCCCTGGACCAGTTAAGGGAGTCTGTAAATACAAAAGAAAATATAATGGATGTCAGCATCCGGTGCGTACAGGCCGGTGTGACAACGGGGGAATGGTCCGACGTAATGAGAGAAATCTTTGGAGAATACAGGGCACCCACCGGAATAAGCGGTGTTGTGCAAAAACAGGGGAACGAAAAAGAGGTCAAGGATGTAATCTCTAAAGTAAAAAAACTTAATAAAGCTTTGGGCCGCAATCTTAGAATCCTCATTGGTAAGCCCGGTCTTGACGGTCATTCCAACGGTGCCGAGCAAATTGCCGTAAAGGCAAAAGGGGTGGGCATGGAGGTTGTCTATGAAGGCATCCGCCTGACCCCGGACAGGATTGCCGGAACTGCCCTCCAGGAAGGGGTTCATGTCATAGGTCTTTCCATACTCAGCGGTTCTCATTCCATCCTGGTTCCTGCGATTATTTCTTGCATGAAAGAGATCGGAGTGGATGATATTCCCATTGTTCTGGGCGGGATCATACCAAAGGAAGATGCCCAAAAGTTTGACAGGAATATTGTGCGCAGGGTTTTTACACCGGAAGATTATAATTTGAATAAGATAATGGGTGAAATTGTTGATGTCGTGGCTGAAAAACACAATATCAACCTGGATAAAAGTGTTTAATCAAGTGGATTCAACAGAGGTCAACATAGATATAAAAGGGCTTTTAAGGGGTAAGCAGGCTGCTGTTGCCAGGGCGGTGAACCTTGTTGAAAACCAAAGGTGCGACCATGAAGATGTGATAAAAAGGCTGTTGGTAACCCTTGGTGACATGGCCAGACCGGGCAGGCATATCATCGGAATTTCCGGCCCCCCCGGGGTGGGTAAATCCTCCATGATTTCAAAACTGATACAAAAGTATCGCGCGGATGGCAAGAGGATCGGTGTGATTTCCGTTGATCCTTCCAGCATTAAAACAGGTGGTGCATTGCTGGGAGACAGGGTCAGAATTGAATACGACCCTCAGGATCAGGGGGTATTTATCCGCAGTATGTCCGCAGGCAGCAGCCTTGGCGGTCTTGCCTATCATACGGGTCGAATTCTGACAATATTTGAAGCGGCATTTGATGTTATCCTCCTTGAAACCGTGGGGGTGGGGCAATCGGAATCAGATATAGAATATGCCGCCGATACCGTGGTGGTGCTGGTCCAGCCGGGGAGCGGGGATATGCTCCAGTTTATAAAGGCGGGAATAATGGAAATTCCCCATATCCTTGTGGTCAATAAGGCGGACAGAAAAAAACGTTCTGCGACCACCTTTTATGATCTGAAAAATGCCATTTCCCTGGAGGATATAAATGGCACCGGCTGCAGTGATGGCAGAGGTTGGCAGACAAAATTAGTCATGACATCGGTCACTGAAAATTTTGGGATAGGAAAATTAAAGGGGTTGATGGAAAGCCATCTGGGTTTTTTAAGGGGGACAAATATTGATAAAATCAGAAGGGAGAGATCACATCTCCAGGCGTTCACGACATTCAAAGAACAATTTGGAAATCATGGGATTAAAGCACTTGGAGGACAAGAACGGATATTGTTTTTGTTGGAGGAGGCCAGGGTTACAAATTCATACACCGGAGCAGTTCTGCTTTTCCGGAAAATATATAAAATAATGAATATTTCAGCGAGGTGAATAATGATAGGTATTGTTTCTTACGGCGGTTATATTCCTGCTTTGCGAGTTGACAGGAAAATGATTGCCAATGCTTGGAATAGGAGGGCGATCAAAGGTGAGAGAAGTCTTGCCAATAATGATGAAGACAGCCTGACAATGGCCACCGAGGCCGGCTTGAACTGTCTGGGCAGGGGGATCCCAGCAGAAGATGTTGACGGATTGTTTTTTGCCACCACAACCGCTCCCTATAAAGAAAAGATGAGTTCTGCATTAATTGCTGTTGCCATGGATCTGGGGCGACAGATAAACACGGCGGATTTTGCTAACTCACTCAGGTCGGGAACCGCTGCCCTAAAGGCAGGAATCGATGCGGTTAAAGCCGGTTCTTCAAATAATATTCTGGTCACATCCGCTGACCAACGATCGGCTTATCCCATTTCCGATGATGAGCAAATGTTCGGAGATGGCGCCGCATCCCTGCTCATTGGCAAGGAGAACCTTGTGGCAAGTCTTGAGGGTTCCTGCTCCATCAACAATGAGATCATTGATGTCTGGAGAAACCCCGAGGACGGCCATGTGAAAACCGGGGAAGGCAGGTTTGTGCTGGGGGAGGGATATCAGGCAAACATGAAAGAGGCAATTGATGCCCTGCTTGAAAAATATTCCCTGAAACCCGGGGATATATCCACTGCCGTCCTGCCGGCACCCAATGAGCGTGCAAATAAAACCCTGGCCAAGGCAGTGGGATTTAATGAAGATACAAAAATTTGCGATACCCTTCTTTCCAATGTTGGCCATTGCGGCAGTGCCCATCCGTTTTTAATGCTGTGCCATGCCATTGAAACCTCAAACCCCGGGGATTTTCTTTTACTTGCATCCTATGGAAACGGTGCAGATGCTTTTTTGTTTAAAGTTACTGAAAATGTAAAAAATAAAGTTAATCGATACAGCATCAAAAGTCTTTTGGAAAATAAATTGATGCTCCCCTCCTACGGGCAGTTTTTAAGCTATAAAGAGATTGTAAAACCCCAGCCCGGAGAGCCCTTCCGGCTGATGCCATCGGCCGTCGCCACCTGGCGGCAGCAAAATTCCATTTTACGATGCTATGGAAGTAAATGCAACAATTGCGGGACAACCTCTTTTCCCATCCAGCGGATTTGCCAGGAATGCAGGTCAAAGGATACTTTTGAAGAAGTCAGACTAGCGGGCCTTCAGGGTGAGGTTTTTACATTTACACGGGATAATTTTGCAGGCAGAAGCGATGATCCGGTTGTTGTTCAAACCGTGGCTGAGTTCCCAGGGGGGGCAAGATTTTACGGGCTCATGACCGATTGTGACCCTGAAACAGCTGTCCTGGGGATGCCTGTGGAACTGACATTCAGAAGAATTTATGAAGGCGGCGGATTCCATAATTATTTTTGGAAATTAAGACCTGTTCGCAAAGAAGGAGAAATTTAAGATGGGAAGAAGTATTAAAGATGAAGTTGCCATAATTGGAATGGGCTGCAGCAAATTTGGTGAAAGATGGAATGCCGGTATGGAAGATTTGGTGATTGAGGCCGCCACCGAAGCCTTTGAAGATGCCGGTGTAGCCAGTGAAGAAATCGAAGCCTGCTGGATGGGGACACTTTCGGCACCGGTCAATGGTGTGGGGGGATCTGCCGTGGCAGATGCCCTTAAACTCAATAACATACCCATCATAAGAAATGAGAACTGGTGTACTTCGGGGCATATCGCACTTTTAGAAGCATGTATCGGTGTTGCAAGCGGAGTCTATGACATGGTTTTGGCCTTTGGGGTTGAAAAGCTGAAGGACACAGGATATCCGGGGCTTGGTACGGGCCGGGGAATGAATCCGGTTATGGAGGCACGTCGCACCGCACCGGGGTCTTTTGGGCTTATTGCACAACGATATTTCAAGGCACAGGGCTTGAGTGATAAGGAAGGCAAGGAGCTGATCGGGAAAATTGCGGTAAAAAATCATGACAACGGAAGTTTGTGTGAAAAATCCCATTTTAAAAACAAGGTTACCCTGGAAAAAGTTGTCAATGCGCCGATTATAGCCTGGCCCCTCGGCCTGTTTGACTGCTGCGGAAACAGTGACGGAGCAGCATGCGCCATCATTACCAGCAAAGAGAGGGCTAAAAATTTCAGATCCGATCCCATTTACCTGAAGGGGTTCGGGATTGCAACCGATTCAATGCTTCCCCATTTAAGACCCGGCTTTGACTGGATGAAATTTGATTCCCTTGTCACATCTTCTTCCAAGGCCTATGAAATGGCCGGCATTAAAAATCCCCGGGAGGAACTTTCTGTGGCAGAAGTTCACGATTGTTTTACCATAACAGAACTTGCCATCTATGAAAATTTTGGCTTCAGCCCATGGGGCAAGGCCAGGGAAGATATCGATTCTGGTTTTTTCACAAGACACGGCGGTTTGCCGGTCAATATCGACGGCGGGCTTAAATGCTTTGGTCACCCTGTTGGCGCCAGCGGACTGAGAATGACCTATGAAGTATACAAACAATTGCAGCAAAAGGTGGAGACCCCTGAACGGCAGATAAAAAATCCCCGCCTGGGTCTTTCCCACACCTTTGGAGGAGGTCCTCAAACGAGCGCTGTGGCAATTTTTGGGAATGAAAAGGGATAGGTGATTCCATGGACTATCAGACGATAATTAGTGAAAAAAAAGCCGGCATGACAAAAATCACTCTTAACTTGCCAGAAAAATTAAATCCCCTTGATCTGGTTATGAGGGAAGAATTAAAAGATGTTTTTTTTAATCTGCAATGAACGCCTTTTAAACTTAGAGCGGAGCAGGCTCTATGTTCATGGGGGAGCCATTGCTCTGGGACACCCAACAGGATGCAGCGGAATACGGATCGTTATCACGGGGTATCACGCGCTTAAAAGGATGAAAAAAGAGTTTGCCGTCTGCGGTATATGCGGTGGCGGTGGGGTAACCTGTGCCATGGTCATCCAAAATGAAGTGAGAAATTTTGTTCAAAAAGAAATCTCCCCTCTTGTTGAAGAGGGTGAGGAGAACGGGAAATTTCCGGTCCAGCTATTTCCAATGATGGGAGAGTTGGGATTTTTATGCTCTGACTATCCTGAAGAATATGGGGGATTGGGTACAGATAAAATAACCGAATGTATCATTGTTGAGGAGCTTCATCGTGTGTCAGCAGGTATCGGCGGGGCCGTCATGGTCCAGGGAGGGCTGGGGACCTATCCGATACTCAAGTATGGTTCCAAAGAACAAAAGGAAAAATATCTTAAACCCGCCATTGCCGGACAAAAAATATCTTCATTTTCACTCACTGAGCCCGACGCCGGCAGTGATGTAGCCAATATTAAAGCAACTGCGAAAAAGGATGGTGACTCCTATATCCTTAA
Organism: Desulfobacteraceae bacterium; assembly: GCA_003353855.1. Taxonomy (GTDB): domain Bacteria; phylum Desulfobacterota; class Desulfobacteria; order Desulfobacterales; family Desulfobacteraceae; genus NBML01. The sequence goes on along the minus strand of PIVS01000155.1, from coordinate 2,364 downwards.
TGGTTCAAAAACGTTTATTACCAATGGCCCTATTGCGGATTATACCATATTTGTCGGATATACCGACGTGACCCGAAAGGGACAGGGAATTAACCTTTTTATCGTAGATAAAGGAACGCCCGGATTCGAACAATGTGAAGAAACTCTGATTTGGGGGCGGATCATCTACGGTGCACGGTGTGTCGGTTTGCTTCGAGCTATTCTTGAAGAAACAAAAAAATTTGCAACAAATAGAACTACTTTCAACAAACCCATCAGTAAATTTCAGATCAACTCGTTTCGTCTGGCCGAAATGGAGATGTATATTGATATTATTCGAACAATTACCTATCGGGCAGCCTTCCTGCATGAGCAGGGATTTCCCTGCAAAAAGGAAGCCTCGATTGTGAAACTTTTCAGTTCCGAGGCCGTTCGGAAAATGGCTTCTTATGGCATGCAAATGCACGGTGGATGGGGTCTCATGATGGAGTATCCAATACAGCGATATTGGAGAGATGCCAGTGCGTTTACCATTACTGAGGGAACTTCGGAAATACAGCACTTGATCATATCCCGCGAAATGGGGATCTGATTTTTCATAAGGAGGAAAGATGAATTTTAACCTAACAAAAGATCAATTGGCAATCCAGACGGAAGCCCGGAAATATGCAGTCGGCAAAATTCTTCCGCGAATTAACGAGATGGAATTTAAAAGAGATCTGGTTGAAGAGATGGGTGAGCTGGGATTCTTCGGATGTGCTTTCCCGGAGGAGTTTGGAGGGACGGATTTGGGGTTTTTGGCCCATAGTCTGGTCTGTGAACAAATCTCAAGGGTAGATTCCGGACTTCGATCTCTTTTCAATCTGCAGGCGATGACCGTCCCCTATACGATTTTGGAATGGGGATCTCCGGAAACCCGTAAAAAATATATCGAAGCGCTTGTTCTTGGAAAGCACATAGGGTGCACTTGCTTTTCTGAACCCGGAGCCGGGTCGGACATAGCCGGTATTCAGACCCAGATCGAAGACAAAGGTGATCATTTTTTGCTGAACGGCCAGAAAACCTGGATATCAAACGGTACTGTGGCTGATACTGCAATTGTTTATGCGACCCTGGATCAGGATTTGAGCCATAGGGGCTTGTGTGCCGTTGTCGTGGAGACAGATCAGCCCGGCTGGGAAGCACGTGAGACGCCTAAATTAGGTGATAAATCCTCTCCCATCGCTGAAATTTTTTTAAAGGATGTTGTTGTCCCAAAAGAAAATCTTCTGGGAGAGCTGGGGAATGGATTTCAAGTTGCCATGACAGCCCTTGACCGAGGCAGAATAAGCGTGGGCAGCGGCGCTGTCGGTTTAGCCCAGGCATGCCTTGATGCTTCCGTTGCCTACGCCAATGAACGTACCCAATTTGGAAAACCCATAGCCGCTTTTCAAATGGTCAAATCAAACATTGCCGAAATGATTTCAATGATTGAGTCTGCCAGGCTCCTGCTTCGAAGGGCAGCATGGATGAATGATCAGGACCTTCCATTTACCAGGGAAATAGCCATTGCCAAGTATGTGGCAGGGGAGGCCGCCGTAATGGCAGCGGGTAAAGCCATGGAGATCCATGGCGGCATGGGATATTCCCTGGAAATGCCGGTGGAACGGTACTTTCGGGATTCAAAACTCTATCAGGTGGGTGAGGGAACCGCAAATATTATGAAACTGATCATCGCCGATGATGCCTTGAATATTAAACGTGCAAATCGTAAGCGGTTGCATGTGCCCAGTCAATTCAGGTCTCTGGTCGCATAATACCGGGTGGTTATGAACTTTAATACAGGAGAACACTATTATGATTAAATTTAGTGGGGATATTTATGGATTTTAATTATTCAGAGGACCAGGAAGAATTTAGACTAGAATTGGATCGATTTTTTACAAAGGAAAAAGACCTTTCCGAGGCTGCCAACAAAGAATGGGATTCGGGGATTGGTTTCGGAGATGCCTGCTGGCAAATCCTTAGAAAAATTGGTAAGCAGGGCTGGCTTTGCCCTACATGGCCCAAAGAATACGGAGGACTGGAGCTTTCATATATTTATCGTTACATCATCCAGGAAAAAATGCATTACTACCTGAATATTTATTCCACGGTTGGTGCCGGTATGGCAGGGCCTGTGATTATGAACCATGGTTCACAAGAGCAAAAAGAATATTTTCTTCCTAAAATTGCCGGCGGACAAATTGAATTTGCCCTGGGGTATACCGAACCCGAGGCGGGTTCAGATTTAGCTTCCATGGAGATGCAGGTGGAAGAAAAAAGCGATCATTTTCTTATAAATGGTCAAAAGATGTTTAATACAAGATCCCACTATGCGCAATATCACTGGCTGGGAGCCAGAAC
>PIVS01000689.1 GCA_003353855.1 Desulfobacteraceae bacterium | reverse complement strand
ACCTCCTAAAAGGATCAGCCCTTGTTTAATCCGGGCTGACTTTTAATTTTCTTTTATCACTCGTGTGTACCAAGTTTTCTAAAATTGATCCAATTGTCAAAAAAGCCAAGGCCGATGACCAGTATTAAAAAGTATAACTGAACTGCAATCAGGCTGTAGCAGAACACCTTGAGGGCAGCAGGGGATCTTTTAGTTTGAAAAAAAAATGATACAACAGCAATTCCTTGAAAAAAATAAACAAGCATTAAAACGATCAGACAATTGATGCTGACATATTTGGGTGCTTCCATGGGTAGAAACAAAAGAGACCCCAGGACAATAACTATCCAGACAAGATACTCAGGAGCCTTATATTGATTCAGGTTTTCCATGCTTTTTAGCAGGATACCCTTTCTCAACAACAGCTTTTTAATGATCAGGATATTCATCCACATGGTTGCCATAAATGACACTGCGAACATACCTGGCATAATAATCAGAAATGCCGAGTTCAGCATTTTAATCTGATCCTGTTGGATTCCCATGTCCGTGTAAAGCTGGGCAGTCAGGCTGAAATAGCGGGTTAGATAGTCGGAGATAACTGCGGTCATGGTTTGACCCTGAAAAACTGTGTAAAGTACAAAGGCGGCAAAGGCAGAACCCATAACTCCCAAACCAGTGAGAATCATGGTTCTTTCTATATTAAGATGCCTTTCAATACACTCTCCGAGAAAAAAGCCCGTCATCAGAAGCGATCCAAAATAGAGTATGTCAAATGCAAGTCCCTGTGTCATAATCAGCAGCACGAAAAAACTTATTGCCACAATCACAGCGCTGCTGTTTCTTCCTAATTTCAGCCTGTAAAATAGAACAGGCAGGGGAAGGAATAGCAGTGCAAACACGCCCACCAGGGGAAATGCAAAAATGATTGCAAAAATCATTAAGCAAAAAGAGATCCCCATGATGATTTCTTTCACGACAAGGGGGGGTGTTTTGATACCGGTCACCTGCAATACTCCAGCTAATTATCTATTATTAATGCATGGGGCGGCCGACAAACGGCAGCAGTGCTATTTGACGTGATTGTTTGATGGCCAGGGACAGTTGACGCTGATGTTTGGCGCATGTTCCCGTGATCCTTCTGGGCATGATTTTACCCCGTTCAGTGATGAATTGCCTCAAAGCTTTCGGATTTTTGTAGTTGAGCTCAAGACCATTGTCTACACAGAATCTACAGATTTTTTTTCGCTGATAAAATCTGTTTTTTCCGCCACCTTTTTGATTTCTATACATGATATTTCTCCTTCAATCTTAAATCAATCCTGAACTTCTTTGGGTTCATCGGCTTCTTCAGCTTCTTCAGCTTCTTCAGCTTCTTCAGCTTTTTCAGCTTCTTTAGCTTTAGCGTCAGCTTCAGCTTTTTCCGCCGCTGCTTTTGCCCGTTCCTCAACTGCCGCTTCTTCTGCTTTTGCAGCTTCTTCGGCATCGGCAACTTCTTGTTCAAGGGATTCGACAGTTACATCATCGGAAAGAAGGATGGTCATAAACTTTAGTATATCATCGGTAAGACGAAAATTTCTCTCAAGTTCATTTACAAGGTCTCCGGAGCCTCCGTATGTCGCGCATACGTAATTGCCCCGTAATTTTTTTTTGATTTCATAGGCCATTTTTTTATTGCCCCATTCATCAAAATTTAAAAGAATACCATTTTCCTTGGCAATGATATTTCTGACTTTGTCATACAGGTCTAAGCGAGCTTGGTCCTGAAGATCAGGGTCAGAAATAAATACGGTTTCATATTTCCTCATTTTGTCTCCTTACGGATATAAAGCCCCGGCATCTTACCGGAGCAAGGATTAATGTTTTAAAAAAACACCTGCCATTCAGGTATTTGTAAAAACCATTCTGTATATCATTTAACCGGTTCCGGGTCAAGAAAAATTGGCAGCTGTTTTGTCCGAAATGAAAATGCTTATTATTCCATATCATTCAGGCTTAAGTCCAATATTGTATTCTTTCATTTTTTTGTACAGCAGTGTCCTGTGGATTCCCAACAATTTTGCCGCCTTTGCCTTGTTGTAATTTGTCCTGGCAAGAGCCTGATAGATCACTTTTACCTGGGCTTGATTCTGAGCGGTTTTAAGTGTCTGTTTTGTTTTCCGTCCAGCAGTATGCGAAACAAAATCCAGATTAAAAGGCAGATCACCCTTGTAAATTGTATCATTGTGGGATGAATACATGGCCCGTTCCAAAACATTTGATAATTCACGGGCGTTTCCCGGCCAGCCATATTTTTTTAATTCTTTTGCTGCATTCTTCTCTATCTCCATTTGCGGACGATTGGCGGTCAGGGCCATTTTTTGTAAAATGTGCCTGGCAAGGGGGATGATATCTTTTTGTCGTTCT
>PIVS01000688.1 GCA_003353855.1 Desulfobacteraceae bacterium | reverse complement strand
GGTCTGAACACGCTTTTTCCACCTCATTGGTTGCAATTTTAATGGAGGAAAGCATGTCCTGTTCCATGAGGGGTTTAAAGGCAATCACCCGCCTGTACAGGGGAGATCCCATCTCTTTATAATAATAGTCTGTAAAATCAAAATCAAGCCATTTTGAAATGAGGTCGCATGGCCCTGCAATCTCTTCAAGCCTGTCAAAAATCCGGTCAAAAACCTGTTTTTCCTTCATAAAGACAGAAATTACCAATTTTGCCGGATCAGGTGGTTTAGGAGTGCTCATCCCTATAAGGACTTTGCTTCTTCAATGAGCATAATGGGAATATCATCCTTGATTTCATAGCACAGGGAACAGGCATCGCACACAAGCCCGTCCTCTTTTTGGGTCAAAACAACCTCTCCCTTGCATTTGGGACAGACCAGTATCTCCAATAGTTCTTTGGAAACTGCCATGGTGGTTCTCCTTTTATAGTTTTTCTTATTATAGTTCTTCTTAGGTTTTAGCTGTCTTGGCCGCCTGCATGGACTGTAAGTCATAATAACAGCCTTTTAAGGCCATCAACTCCCGGTGGGACCCCTGTTCGGCAATGGAACCGTTTTTAAGCAGGATCACCCGGGAGGCATAATCAATGGTGGAAAGTCTGTGGGCAATTACAAAGGAGGTCCTGCCCTTCATGAGATTCTCCAGGGCTTTTTGCACCACCTGTTCTGCCTGGGAATCCAAGGCAGAGGTGGCTTCGTCCAGAATCAGCACCGGTGCATCCTTTATCAGGGCCCTGGCAATGCAGATCCTCTGTTTTTCTCCGCCGGACAACCGGGAACCCAATTCCCCGATCACGGTATCATACCCCCGGGGAAATCCTAAAATAAAATCATGGGCAAAGGCTGCCTTTGCCGCCTGGATGATCTCTTCCTCGGTGGCATCCATTTTCCCGTAACGGATATTATCTTTCACCGATTCATTGAACAAGATGGGTTCCTGGGTCACAATGGAAATTACATCCCTGAGAGATTTTACAGACAGATCCCGAAGATCCCGGCCCCCGATTTTCACCTGTCCTGAACTTACATCATAGAGTCGTGGGATAAGGTTAACAAGACTGGTTTTTCCTCCCCCGCTCATTCCCACCAGGGCCAGCACTTCACCCGGGGCAACCTTAAGATTGATATCCTTTAAAGCCGGCGCTTCATCATCATTATAGGAAAAGCTCACATCATCAAATTCCAGGTCAAAGGCCTCTCCTTCAAGAATCACAGCCTCCTTTTTCTCCTGGATGGTCTCTTCTTCTTCCAGAATATCAAAGATCCGGGAGGCGGCTGCCACCCCTTCCTGGATGGTGTTGTTGAGCTTGGACAATTTTTTAACCGGATCATAGAGCATCATGACGGCGGTTAAAAATGAAAAAAAAATGCCGGGCGTGGAGGTTCCGTTAATCACCCGCATACCGCCGAACCAGATGATAAAGGCAATCCCCAGGCCCCCTAGAAATTCCATGATGGGTGAGGACAGAGCCTTGGCAACGACCTTTTTCATTTCAAGCCGGAACAACTCCCCGGTTTTTGACCTGAACCTTGTTTTTTCAAAGGATTCCAGGCTGAAAATTTTAATGATCTTGGCGCCTGAAAAGGTCTCGTGGAGAAAAGAATTTAAATCTGCCATGGTTGCCTGGGAACCGGTTGAAAAACGCCTCACCCGCCTGCCAAAGACAAGAATGGGATAAAATGCCAGGGGCAAAACAAGAAAAGCCCCGCAGGCCAGCTGCCAGTCCCTGTAAAAAATAATCCCCAAAAAAGCGACTACGCTGAAAAAATCCCGGAACAAATTGACCACAGCCGTGGATACCATGCCCTTGACGATGTTAACATCATTGGTGATCCTGGACATGAGGGCCCCGGTTTTTTCCTTGTGTATAAAGGCGATGGGCAGGTCGGTTATTTTTTCATAGAGGGAATCCCGAAAATACCGGATAATCTTTTCCCCGATATAGTTCATCAAATACTCAGACCCATAGGACCCGAGTCCCTTGATCAAAAAAACCAGAACGGCCAGCCCCGGTATGAGCAGGAGCATTTCCCTGTTTTTGCCAATAAAAATATCATCCATTACCGGCTTGACCAAAAGGGCCATAGCCCCGTTTGCCCCGGCCACCGCAATCATGCACACCGCTGCAATGGCAAGGCGTTTCCAGTATCGGGATACAAGACCAATAATCACTTTCTGTCGGGGTTTGGATAGACTGGCTTTTTTATTTTTCATAAAATTTTAGATATCTGCCCATATTATGAATCCAAATTATATACCCAGATTATAAACTCAAATTATAAACCCGAACTATAAACCAGGTATTGTCAATCATCAAAAAACATGAGAGCATATGTCCCCATGAAA
>PIVS01001195.1 GCA_003353855.1 Desulfobacteraceae bacterium | reverse complement strand
TCATCATCATCATCATCATCATCATCATCATCATCATCATCATCATCAACATCATCATCCTCTACACTGAAATGTACTGCACTAACCTGTACACAATGCATAATACAAGGCACCACCAATGTATAGCACTGTACACACTGGAACTGGAGAGGTCTTTGTAACCATGGCAATATTGGCACAGTGGGGTGAGTCACCACTCTGCATTGTTCTATTTATAGAACAATGCAGAGTGATGACTCATAGCATTGATGTATAGGCTACCAGTACCAGACCTCGCCATAATTGCACAAAAAAATTCATAAAAAATCAAATTTATACAGCAGCGACTATTCCTTCGCAATATTACAAGATACCCACCTCAGCAATGGTCATGCCCATTTTCAAAGTCACAGCATGAAGGGTATTGGAGAAGAAGAAGCTACAGACACACCCACACACACACACACCCACACACGGACGGAAAAGCCATGGCATAAGCTCTGCTGACTGTCAAGTCAGCAGAGCTGAAAATAATAACTTATTCACCCTCACAAAAATCCATATAGTGATCCAGTTATAAATGTAAGAATATGTGGGTGT
>PIVS01000687.1 GCA_003353855.1 Desulfobacteraceae bacterium | reverse complement strand
GATAAATTGGCAAGCCAGCCAGTGCCGTCATGCCGCTCTGAGTTTTTTCTTCTTCATACTTGAATGGTAGCACGCCTTGTGTCATAGTTAATTCACCCCGTTGATGATAGTTTTTTGTTTACACCAACACTCTATTGGCTTGAGTCATCAAGCGCAACGGGGTTTTTTTTTTGATGGTGGATTTGGGGAAAATAGGAGTATGAAAAATATGCATGGGTCCCGATTTATTGCAGTAATTGTCTGCATCAAAACCCCGGTTCTTTTGTCCCGGTCAGGCGCCGATTTAAATAGGGCAGTTTAAATAGGGCAGTTAAAATAGATGTGCGGATCAAATTGTTTTTTTCTGCTCAATTGCCTGGCAGACATGATCTGAAAATCCAGCCCCTGCCTCGGCATAGATATCCAGGACAAGATCGACTCCTGCTTCCTTCAGGGGGGCAATTTCATCCTTGTACTGGGCGATTGCGGCAAGTGTTGCCACATGGGGAAAGGCTGTTATCCTTTTTGCGGTATCTAAATTAGCCCTGTGGGACATGGTTAAAAGGCCTAGGGTGATCTGATGTTTTGCTGTTATTCCCCGCTGCCAGAAATCATAATCAGAGGCATCTCCGTGAATCACTTTGCGGCCCTTGTGCACATGGTGTAAAACCCGTTCTTCATCGGAATCAACCCCGATAACCTGCCTGCCGTAACGCTGTCTTAGGTTGTCGTAGGCGCCTGTACCAATCCGTCCCATGCCATACACCGCAACACTGGCAGTGCCGATGTCAACAATATCATCTCCGGGCAGGCGCGTTGTGGTTTCAAAACCTCTGAGAAACAAATTCCAGCGGCCATAGATCTGGTTTGTCAGAGTGACAGCCGGGGAGGCAATAATCATGGAGATTGACAGGGCAACCGCCAAAATTACAAGCCATTCACTGCCGAACCACCCCTGACTGACACCCAGGGCGCCGACAATCAATCCGAATTCGCTATAGTTTGTCAGATTCACGGAGGTTAGTAATGAGGTCCGGGCCCTGAGGGAAAACCGGGTGAGCAGCAAAAAGAAGAGGATGGCCTTGACGGGTACAAGGGCCACCAGTAGAAGGGCGGTCCAGACCATCTCAAAACTTGGCAGGTCGGCCATGCCTATGGTTAGAAAAAAACCCACAAGAAACATATCCTTGAACCCGAACATGGCCTTGGCAAGTTCATCGGTTTTGGGGGATCCGGCCAGAAGCATTCCCATGAACAGAGCGCCCAGGTCCGGTTTGAGCCCCACAGACTCAAATATCCCGGCCCCCGCAATGGGCAAAATACAAGATAGCAGTACCAGAAGTTCCCCATGTCCGCTCTTTTCTAATAGGACCATGAGTGGTTTTCTTAGAAAAAACAGACCGATAAGCCCCAGGGCAAGGGGGGAAGGGATCTTGCCACTGGAGATGGTGATGAAAATCACGGCAAACATGTCCTGCATGATCAGGATACCAATGGCAAAGCGACCGTGCTTTGAGGACATCTCTCCTTTTTCCTCAAGGATTTTTACCGCAAACACGGTACTTGAGAAACTAAGGGCAAAGGCAATGACCAGGGAGGAGGATAGAGTAAGTTTGCTGAAAAAAGAGAGCCCGGCCAGGCTCAATCCATAGACCATGGCACCAAAAATCACAACAATGATAATCATGTGCAGGGAGGCGGTTCCCCAAATCTGGGGTTCAAGCAATTTTTTTATCTTTACCTTCAGGCCGATGCTGAAGAGCAGAAGAATGATACCTATTTCAGATAATTTATACAGGGCCGGAGTGGTTTCCACACCAAAGAGGTTGAGGGCAAATCCGGCAGCAAGAAACCCGACAAGCGGCGGCAGGCCGATCTGTCTTACAATAAATCCAAAAACAAAGGCTGTGGCAATTAACAATGTATTCATAGGTTTTTAAGATAATAATAGGTTTGCATTTTCCAATTAAACACAAATTGTATTTTCATACCCTATAAGAACCCGGGTGAAAGTCAAGAAACAATAAATAAGTTCAATAAATAAATTCGATAAACATATCCCAAATTGTCCTTTGCTTTTCAGGGGGCTGATTTGCTGGAACCGCGCTAAAAATCCTTTGCTTTACATTAATGAATATCTTAGTATGAAATTTTTTAGGAAAGGGGCCTCTTTGTTACAGATAAAAGTTCTTGACAAAGCAATTTGCAAAGGCTCATATATACTTTAAGCAAACAAAGTTAATTATAACCAAACTCGACGGAGGAGATAATGGACATTAAAGTGACCCGGGCCGCCAAAACAGGTACCCGGCCAAAGGATGAGGATCTTGGATTTGGTACGGCATTCACAGATCATATGTTTGTGATGGATTATTCAGTTGATAAGGGCTGGCATGATCCCCGCATCGAGC
>PIVS01000686.1 GCA_003353855.1 Desulfobacteraceae bacterium | reverse complement strand
CTGGAACAGGTCGGGTTCTCAAAGGTTAAGTTCAATGACCGGCTCCAGGGGATCCATGCCCTAAAAGAACCCTTGAGAAACCATGGCCGGGGAGAACCGGTTTGGAAGGCAAGATTTAAATGAAGAAAATATTTAAATTAAGGATCGAAAAATATGATTACTTTGCTTGATTATGGGGCCGGAAATGTTCGAAGCGTTATAAATGCGGTTGAAAAACTGGGCGGCAGTTTGAAGCTGGTCACAAAACCCGAAGATATTCTCAATGCGGAAAAACTCATTTTTCCGGGTGTGGGAAACTATATAAACATGATTCAGATCCTAAACCAAAAAAAATATATTGAACCTCTAAGGGAATATCTGGAAGCGGACCGGCCATTTTTCGGTATTTGTCTGGGGATGCAGGCCCTGTTCCAGGGCAGTGAAGAGGATTTTTCAACCAACGAGAGCCTGGGGTTTTTCAAGGGCCGTGTTGAGCGGTTTAAAACCGATCTGGCGGTTCCCCATATCGGGTGGAACGGGATTAATATCAAACAGAAATCTCCCTTGCTTGCCGGGGTTGAACACGATGCCAGGTTTTATTTTGTTCATTCCTATCACCTGGTTCCCGAAGATCCTTCCGTGGTACTGACCACCACTACCTATGATTATGAGTTCGTAAGTTCGGTGCAGAAGGGTAATGTCATGGGCACCCAGTTTCACCCGGAAAAAAGCGGGAAAGTGGGTATGCAGCTCCTGAAAAATTTCATCGGTTCAAAAGATTTACATGCCTCAGGCCCCATGGCTATCCAGGGAAAGGGCCTGGCCAAACGGGTTATTGCCTGTCTGGATGTTCGATCCAATGATGAAGGGGACCTGGTGGTGACCAAGGGGGATCAATACGATGTCAGGGACAAAGGTGATGTCCGGAATCTTGGCAGACCCGTTTCCCTGGCCAAGCGGTATTATGAGGAGGGAGCGGATGAGATTACCTTCTTGAATATCACCGGGTTCCGGGATTTTCCTCTAAAGGATATGCCCATGATCAAGGTTCTTGAAGAAACTTCCAAAAATGTCTTTGTTCCCCTGACCATCGGCGGCGGTATACGCGATTATACAGACAGCAACGGTCAAGGTTATTCCGCCCTGGATGTGGCCGCTCAATATTTTAGATCCGGTGCAGATAAAATATCCATCGGCAGTGATGCCGTCGATGTTGCCCAGGCCTATATTGCAACGGGAGAAAAAACAGGAAAAAGTGCTATTGAGCAGATCTCCAGGGTATATGGGAACCAGGCCGTGGTGATTTCCATTGATCCCAAACGAGCCTGGGTAGATTCCCCGGAGGAGGCAAAGGGTCACCACCTGATAAAATCATCGGAACCAGGACCTGAAGCCCAGGCCTATTGCTGGTATCAGTGTACGGTGCAGGGAGGAAGACAAACCCGTGATCTTGATGCCGTGGCCCTTGCCGTGGCTTGTGAAGCCCTGGGGGCAGGGGAAATTCTGCTCAATTGCATTGACAGGGACGGCACCAACGCGGGGTTTGACCTGGATCTTATTAATGCGGTTCGAAATGCCGTGTCAATCCCGGTGATTGCTTCTTCCGGGGCCGGCTGTGAAGCCCATTTTTCACAGGTTTTTGAAGAAACCAATGCAGAAGCAGCCCTTGCCGCCGGAATTTTTCACCGCAAAGAGGTACCCATAGGTGCGGTGAAAACCCATCTTGCCCAAAGGGGAATCGAGGTTCGCCAATGATGCAGGTTGGTATTTTTGAGAGAAGATTGAGAAAAAGTTATATATATCTTCTCTGGGAATTATCCTGCTCACCGTTCTGATCATAGCAATTGTTAATTTCTATCAGACAAAGAAAAGTTTTCTTTCCAAGGGAAAGGCCGGTATCTAAAATGTGTCCGATGTTCTTTTAAAGACCATTGAGATGCAGTACAATTTTCAAAAAAACAAACTGGATGCAAACCCTATCATTTATCACAAACAAACCCCCGGAGGTAGATCCGGGAGCCGCGTGGTACATGTCAATCAATGCCTACTACGACAGTTCAAAAGCCATGGATACCTTGGATTATCAGGTGATTAAAATTCTGAAAAACTAAAAAAGTATTTGACAAAGATATCTTATTGTTAATAAATTGATCATACGTCCGATCAATTTATTAACAACAGTTTATTTGGAATGGAAAATGGGCAGAAAAAGCATAGCAGATGAACGCCGTACACAGATCATCCGGGCATTTTACCTATGTGTGGTTAAAGAGGGGGGTGCCGGGGCTTCCATCCGGAAAATCGCCGGCGAGGCACAGGTTTCACCCAGTACCCTCCACCATTATTTTAAGGACCGGGATGAAATCATCGAAGAGGCAGTGGTCTATTTTACAGATGAGATCTTTAACCGGTT
>PIVS01000154.1 GCA_003353855.1 Desulfobacteraceae bacterium | reverse complement strand
GAAGGAGCCGGTAAAATTCTCCAGGAAGCCGTGGCCAATGGGGTTTATTCGGCATTTATTGTTGTGTTTATGGTTTCCCTGATCAGTCTGGGACTTGTGGCTTTTTTGCCGGCAAAACAAGCTGTTGGGAAATTGGATCCCCGGTAAAATGAACTACCCGACCGGAGGGTGTGACAGGAGTGTCATTTTGACTCAAAACCAGATTGTTTGTTTGTGGCCCAATGCATCCTTGCTTATCCTAAATGATATCTGTGCATCAATGCATTCCCACTATGTTTCCATTGACCCGAGAATTGAAAAAACATTTTCTGTAATTCATGGTTCATACAAGGACAAAATTCGACTTTCCCAGCTTGCCTCGGCAGCTCATCTTTCTGAAAGCCGGTTCAGACATCTTTTTAAACAGGAAACAGGGAGTTCCATACGGCAGTATATTTTGAACATAAGAACCCTGGAGGCCGTTAAATTAATCATCAACGGGAGGAGAGTACCTGAGATTATGCGTATTCTTTGAACAGAAAACATAAAATTTAAGAGACCCTGGCAGCCGGGACAAATTTAAACAGATCATCCACAATGCAATAGTCTACCAATTTGAAAATTTATTGAGCATTGTTCCCGGGCAAGGCCTCTATTTTTCGGCAACCATTTTGCCAAGTAAGGCTATTTTTTGACTCAAATATTCCAAGGGCCCAAAGCCCATGGCAGACAGTTTCTCATTGGTTTTCGGCATTTTTCTATACAGCATGGGAAATCTCCGTAATATTATATGGGAGGACTTGGCTGAGGATAAAAAAAGTTTGGTCCCAAGTCAAGGAGATACCGATCCTGCCTGGCAAAGTCTCCTGCTAATTTTTTAAAAAGAAAAGTTCAATTTGTTTTCTATCACCATTTATTAAATTGTAAAATATACTGATTGATCGGGGTATCAGGTATCGCCTGTTTCTGGACAGCAGGATGCAAGGGGAAAGGTGAACTAAACCCGGTTACCTCCTTTGATTGATGAAAAAGCAATTGACTGACTAAATTAGGTCCAGGGTCGTTCTTACCGCCGTCAGCAGATCGTTCCTGGCCACAGGCTTCATCAATACTTTATTAATTTTGTATTTTTCAAGACCGATCTTTGTCGCTTTTTCACTGAATCCAGTGCACAGAATTACCGGGATTTTCTGATTGATTTTTTTTAATTCCCTGACCAGCTCAACCCCTGTCATTTCGGGCATGGTCATGTCTGTGATCACAAGATCGTATTTGCCAGGGGCATTGGCAAAATTTTTCAAAGCCTCGGGGCTTTTTGTGTGCTTGCTGACTTTATACCCGGATCGCTGAAGAATTTGACCCATGAGAGAGCAGATGGCCTCTTCATCATCAATGAGTAAAATGGATTCTGTGCCCGCAAGTTTCTCCACTGTTTTATGAAAATATGTCACCTCTTTTAATGGTATAATCCCGGGCAAATATATGGTGAACCTGGACCCTTCTCCCAAAACACTTTTCACCTTGATCTGTCCGTGGAAGGTTTTAACGATTCCGTGAACAACGGCAAGGCCGAGTCCGGTTCCCCTATCCACATCTTTGGTTGAAAAATAGGGATCAAATATTCTTTTCATTGTTGATGCTTCCATGCCCGTTCCGGTGTCTGATATGGTTAAGCAGGCATGGGTGCCCGGGGACAACTCCGTGCCGGCGATATCCGTTGATGACAATTGGGTTTCCTTTAAAGAAACGCTTAATCTTCCCCCGTTTTTTTCCATGGCATGAAAGGCGTTGGTAATCAGGTTCATGGCCACCTGGTGAATTTGTGTCGGATCTGCAAGAACCTTAATGCAATTTGGATCAATCTCCCCGGCAATGGTAATGGTTGAAGGCAGGGTGGATCTGGAAAGCTGTAACACTTCTTTTAAAATGGACTGAATTTCAACCGGTTTGGTTGTATGTCCATGCTGGCGGCTGAATGTGAGTATCTGTTTGACAAGGTCCTTGGCCCGCATGACTGCTGTTAGAATTTCTACCAAAGATTTCATTTGGGGATCATCTTTTTTTGTGTCTTCAATTAAAAGTTCCGTATACCCTGTAATGGGGAACAGAATATTATTAAAATCATGGGCAATACCGCCGGCCAGGGTTCCTATGGATTCTATCTTCTGGGCATGGAGCAATTGTTTTTCCACGTCCTTGATTTTAATAGCTGCTTTTTTGTGTTCAATGATCTCGTTTTTCAGCTGCTGGTTGGTTGAAATAAGTTCGGTTGTCCGTTCAAGGATGATTTGCTCAAGTCGTTTCTTGTCTTTTCGCAATTGATCCTCGGCCGACTTGATCCGAAGGGCTGTTTTAACCTGGGCTGCCAGGATATATTCGTTAATTGGTTTGCTCAGATAGGCATCTGCCCCTGCTTCCAACCCTTTGATAAGATTCTCAGATCCGGTCAGGATTGCGGAAATCATGATCACAGGTATATTTTTTGTCCCGGGATTGCTTTTCAGCCTTCTGCAAACTTCAAAACCATCCATTCCAGGCATTTTGATGTCCAGCAAAATGGTGTCAGGGTATTCCTCATCTGCTTTTTGTAAGCCTTCTTCTCCGGACTGGGCAAAGCTGACCCGGGTTTCCGGAATCAGATTTTTTAAGATAGCTGAAATGATAATTAAATTGTCCAGCTTGTCATCAATGGCTAAAATTGTTTTCATACATTACTCCACTTCATGGATATGTCATTTTTGCATTTGAAGCCAAGTCTTCACCGCATCTCATTATCATCTGCAATCAGGACATTTAACCGGGTTCGGGTGTCCAGTTTACGGATCTTTGCAATCAATTTGTCTTTGTCCACGGGTTTGGCAATATGGCCCATAGAACCCAGGGCAAACCCGGTTTCCCTGTCATTGGTTATGGAGACGACGATGACGGGGATTTGGGAGGTTCGGGGGTCGTTTTTTAATCGGCTGATCAGTTCCCATCCATCCATTTCCGGCATGATAATGTCTATGGTCATGGCCATGGGATTATGGGCTCGGGCAAGATCCAGGGCCTGTTTGCCCGAGGCGGCGGTAAGGGTTTGATATCCCATATTTGTCAGAAATTCTGAGATCATGTCACGGATTCCGGGATCATCATCCACGACCAAAATTGTTTTTTTCCGGAGGGGTGTATTATCCTTTACAAATCCAATTGAAGCCGGTTCAGAGGGAATATACCCTTCCCATAGAATGGGCAGTCTGACCGTAAATTCACTGCCTTGGTTTAATTGACTGGTCAGGTCAATATCCCCCCTTAAAATCTGGGCGGCCTTGTAGGCAATGGTAAGGCCCAGTCCGGTTCCCTCGAATTTGCGGGAAGAGCTGCCGTCAATTTGACGGAATTCTTCAAATATATAGGGCAGATCTTTTTGTGAAATTCCGACCCCGGTATCCCTTACCCGGATATAGGCGTTTGTTTCATCATGGGACAGGTCAATTGCAACATTTCCTTTGGATGTGAATTTAACACCATTGCCCACAATGTTCTGGATGATCTGATGGACCCTTAATTCATCACTTTCAATGGTTTTCAAGGTGTGATCAATATTATGGTTTATCTTAATTCCTTTTTCTTTTGCAAGCGGTGTAAGGCTTTCCACAATGGTTTCAACGAGATTGTTTAATGAAAAGGGTTTGGGGGTGACATCCATTTTTCCGGCTTCTATTTTTGAAAGATCAAGGATGTCGTTTATTAAAGACAACAGGTGTTTGCCGTTTTTTTCTATGATTTCAAGGTAATTGACCTCTTCCCGGGATAGTTTTTTTTTTGCCTGCATGATGAGAACTCTTGAAAGGGCCATGACCGAGTTCAAAGGCGTCCGTAATT
This sequence comes from Desulfobacteraceae bacterium, assembly GCA_003353855.1. Taxonomy (GTDB): domain Bacteria; phylum Desulfobacterota; class Desulfobacteria; order Desulfobacterales; family Desulfobacteraceae; genus NBML01. The sequence goes on along the minus strand of PIVS01000154.1, from coordinate 5,988 downwards.
CATGGCTCATATTGGATAAAAATTCACTCTTTAAGCGGTCGGCGTTTTTTAGCTGCTTTTGTTGTTGCTCCAGTGCCGTATTCTGATGCTTTAATTCCTCGGATGCACATTTAAGCTGTGTTGCCTGGGCTTCCATTTCAGTGGACTGCTGTTCCAATTCAATGTTTTTTAGCCCCATCTCCTCTGCCAGCCGGGCTGTTTTTTCCGAAGCAATTAAATTGGAATAGGCTGTATTTATACTCGGCCAGATCATGTGGATGATTTTTAGGGCTTCCTTTGAATAAAGATTTAAGCTGGCCATGGTCAATAAGGCCTTTACCCTGTTCTTGACCAGAATGGGAACAACAATGATTTCTTTGGGCAGGATATCTCCGGTAAAGGTTTTAAATTTGAACAGGGTGGATTCTGGGATGTCCCTTATACGGGTTATTTTTTTGGATGCACCAGCAAGCCCGATTTCACCTTTATTTGCCCCTGCATCAAGGTGGATTAAAAGATCCGGATTTACCCCAAGGGTTGACCGCTTTTCATATGTTTTGCCATCCCGGGACAAAATAAAGAATGCTGCCATGCCGGCACTGGTTTCTTCCAGGAGTACCGGGGGCAGTTTGCTGAAAAAATCATCCAGGGTTTTTAAGGTTACCATGAAGGTATTAATTTTAACCATGCTTTCCTGAATGTGAATATGGGAGGCTGTGGAGGCTGCCATCTTATTGAAAGTGTCGGCCAAAAAACCCAGTTCGTCCCGGGTTTGAATTTTGTTCCTGGCCAAAAGATCTCCGGAAAGAATTTTTTTTGCAACCTCCCTTATTTCCATGAGGGGACTTGCAATATTTCTGGACAGGAAAAGGGCAACCACATACACCGCCAGGGAGGAGATCAATACGATAACAAAGATGTGCCACAGCATCTCTTTAACCGGCGCATACACCTCCTTGAGATCCTGTTTTGCAACAAATCCCCACTGGGTTCGGGGGATGTGGGTGAAGGCAGCCAGAACGGCTTCTTTCCTGTAATCGTCTGCTTCAGTGATCCCGGTTTTCCCCTGGGCAGCCATTTGGGCAGGTTTTGCATCTATTTTGAGTTTGAGCGGCGCTCCTGGGTACCACCTCAGTTCATTCAAGGCCATGCCCGCTTTGTTGATGATTAATGTTTCGCCTGTTTTGCCCATGCCGGTCCTGTCCAGAAGAAGATCATACAGGGAATTTTCCAGATTAATGTGGGCCACCAGGATTCCAATGATTTTTCGCTGATCACCGGTGCTAAAAATGGGGATGGAGAAGCTCATGGTGGGATGTTTGCTTTTTGGGGAGTAATAAATATCCCTTATATGGATATGACCGGATGTGATGGGGGTTGTGAAAGCGGGATTTAAGGATTCATCCATGCCCAGCCACAGGGGATTGGTTGAGATTTCGATCTTTTTGGTGTCAGGGTTAACCACATAGATCTCTTCATAGGATTTGTATTGATTCCGGTAATGGATTAAAAAATTTGCAGCCGATTCTATAATGAGGCCCTCTTGGGCTGAATGGTTTTTTTGAATTAAAATCTTTGACGCCCCATTGATTTGGGCTACCTTTGAGAGGATCAAAGTATCACTGATCTGTTCATCAATCCAGTTGTTTAACATTTCAACCTTCAGGTCTCTGATGGCGATTAGTTTATGGAATATTGTCTCTTTTATTACCTGGGATCTTTCCAGGGAGATAACAAGGGTGGCGACAAATAAGGGCACAAGGGCAACCAATAAAAACCAAAAAATCAGACGGGATTTAATGGTGGTAAATTCAAACTTCATGGGTTGTCCTTTTTTATCGTCAATTTTCATCCGGTTCATAGTCATATTGATTGAGTCTGAATGTGTTATGATCGGAATTTATGGATTCCAGGATTTGTCCATCAAAACTGTCCCGGATCTTTTCCCATTTGATTTTTGACGGAATCTTGTTCATTTTTTTTAAAAAAAGAAATTCCTTGTGTACACCATTCTCCATATTCAGATCGTCGTCGGAAATTTCAGGCATATATGTCAGGCCCAGAATATCTTTTTCGGCAAGATTGGCAATTTCATTTGCCGAAAGTAAAATCTTCTTATTTGTGAGCTTTTCACCGGCATCAATGGACCATTGGCTTGCAGCAACCAGGTTCCGGGTTTTCAAAGAGATCCAGTTAAAGGCCCTGATCACCGAAGCAACGATCTCCCGGGCAGCTTTTGGATGCTGATCATAAAGCTCCCTTGCAAAATAAAGATATCCCTTGGTCACCTGCTGGTAGACAATTATCAGGTTCATGTTGTGTTTCATGGCCATGGCAGGAATGGGTTCCCAGGCTGCAAATGCATCAATTTTACCTTGAAAAAGGGCTGGCCCCAGTTCATGGGCTTCCATGCTCACTGTGTTTGCAAAGGATTTGGACCCCCCTTCGTTTGACAGGATATCCAGCACCACATAATGGGCAATGGAACCGTGGGGGTATCCAATACGGATTTTTTTTAAATCATTGGTTAAAACAGGTTGTTTTGCAACAATGGAGGTAAACCCCTGCTGGAGAAGTATGGGAATAAGAATATCCATGCGGGTAGCTGCGGAGAGGGCCGGCATACTGCCGCCAACGCCGACATCAATATCCTGGGTCTTGAGAAAGTAATTGACATCATCCCCCTTATAGAAGGCAAAAAACCGGAGTTTCATCCCCAGGGTTTGAATCGCTTTACGAAGAATTTTATCCTTTGCCATAACTTCAGTGATCAGGCTTGTGGGAAGATATAATGGCTGCACACCAATGTTTATGACTGGACCAGTATTTTTAAATGCATAGGTCGAATACACCGGATGGCGCTTTAACTCTGCCTGTAAAGGTTTCTGGACATTCTTAGGGCTAAAGAACAGTATAACAAGGACCCCCAGCAAAATAAAAATAAGAAGATAACTCCTCTTCCTGACCAGGGTTTTGGGTGTTTTAACGGTCATTATGCATAACCCCTTTGATACACATGATTAGGATGATCCATTTTTTTGATCACGGCGTTCAGGGTAAAGGAACCCGGGTGTTTCTTGAAATATTTTTTTTCAATCCTGTATTTTGAAACTTGAAACCTGAAAAGTTAGGAACCTGATTTTCATTATAATTGATTATCAATTTAGATCAATGCTTAAAAAAATTATTTGCGGCCAATTTATTTTAAAAAATAGGTGCTGGGAATCGCTAAGGGATAATCCCACATGGTTTGTCAGATTTTAATAGTGAGGGTATGGGGATGAAACAAATAAATTTCATGGAAATAGAGGGCATTAAAATAGGTCATGCCCAGAACTTGGATGCTGTAACAGGGTGCACTGTGATCATCAGTGAAAAGGGTGCCGTTGTCGGCGTGGATGTGAGGGGGGGGGCGCCGGGAACAAGGGAAACTGATCTCCTGGATCCGGTGAACCTGGTGAGCCAGGCCCATGCCATCCTAATTGACAGGTGGAAGCGCATTCGGGCTGCTGGCGGCAAGGGTGATGGAGAGAGCGGTGGTGGCGGCGGTTAAACAGGCAAAATCCCTATGGAGTATAAAGTGCTGTCGTGACCTTGCTAAAAAGAAAGGTGAATGATGGGATAAGACAAAGAGGCTTGGTTCTGAGCTGCCTTCAAAATTTTGTTCAAGCGCTTTTTGAGGAGAGAGTCAGATCCCGTGTTTGGTTTCCAGGTTATCGGGCACACAAATTTGGTTTTCAGGCATGAAAACAATAAAAAACCGAGTATCAAACCGTTTTTTCATCAGCTTTGGTGTAATCCAGTGTGACCATCTGCCAAGGCTTGAAAAGGACAATGTCCAGTTTTCTTTTACCACCTTTGTGCGAAACCAGGAATTTGGCAGGTCCTTGTTCAGCCGATGGGCTTCAATTTGATCCTCTGTTATATCAATGTTCCGGTAATCATAGCGATAGAAGCTTCCCCATGTGTAAGAATTTTTCTACGTGGATCAAGCTCAGTTTTTGTACTATTTCCTAATTCACAAATTTAACATTTGAACAAGCGGAATGTGAGATAAACTTTTTTCCTATATTATATATTGAGCCGAAAATTTGATATTATCAAACCGTTTGAGACGTCCAAGGCTGAATATTAAATTCAATTTTCAAAGGAAAATAAATTTATTGTAGTTGACCGATGGAAAATACTTTTATATTATTTGAGAAAAATTAATCCAATCTCATATGGGAATTGATTTCTTATGTTTTCCCATAAAATTAACATTCCGGTTCTAATTAACTGTCTCTTGGTCAATTTCGCAGCAACCATGGGCTATGTAAATCAATGGCTTAAATCACATCCAATTGTCAGTGCCAGAGTCGGGGATGCAGTTGCTTTGCATTTTTTAGATTGGATGGTAAGCCCATTGATGTTGAGGTCAAGGCAACCGTCATACATCATGTGGGAGAATCGGCATGGCAGATCTTGTCTGGGATATCGCAGAAAAAAAGAAAACCGAAGAAGAGAAAACAGCCCTTGAACGTCAGCTTAAACAATCCCATAAAATGGAGGCTGTCGGAACTTTGGCCGGTGGGATTGCCCATGGTTTTGATCTGGTTCTCACGGATCCGACCATGCCCAAAATGAGCGGAGAAATTTTAATCAAAGATATTTTAAACATCGGGCCTGATCTTCCCGATATCATTTATACCGGATATAGCGAAAAAATGGATAAAAACAAGGCAAAAACACTGGACATCAGTGGATACCTTGAAAAACCACATAAAAAAAAAGATCTGGCTTTAATGGTAGAAAAGCTCTGGATAATCAAACTGGAGGATAATGCTCTGGTAAACCGGCCGAGGTTTCAGGCAAAAGAGTAAGCTGTCTATGTATAGGTTTTAAAATATAGTTTTTAAAAATTTGTTGACATCATACCACTACGTGGTAGGATGCTTGATCTTCTTTTCAGCATAGTCAGTTTTCTATTAACTGCTTCATTTTATGGGAGGATTTCATCATGAGAAAAGTTTTAATACTGGGTGCCGGCGCAGGCGGGACCATTGTGGCCAACATGCTTCGCAATGAAGTACCCGAATCCGAACTGGAAATTACCATTATTGACAGGGATGAGCGCCACCACTACCAAGCGGGTTATCTGTTTATCCCCTTTGGCGTCTATTCGACAAATGATGTAATTAAGGCGAAAAAAGGCTTTATTCCCCAGGGGGTTGAATTTGTCGTGGATTATATCGTTAAAATTGACCCTGAAAATCGCAGGGTAGAGACCCGGTTGGGGAAATATGAATATGACTGGCTTATCATTTCCACGGGCTGCGATATCGCACCCGATGAAATAGATGGGATGATGGATGCCTGGCGAACCGATGTTTTTGATTTTTATACCCTGGAAGGTGCCGTCGCCCTGTCTAAAAAACTGAAGTATTTTGACTCGGGCAAAATTGTTCTGAACATTGCGGAAGTCCCCTATAAATGCCCCATTGCGCCCCTGGAATTTGTTTTTATGGCGGACTGGTTTTTCCAGGTGAACGGGGTCAGGGACAAGGTGGATATAGAGTTTGTAACCCCCCTTGATAATGTGTTCACCAAACCGGTTGCAGCTAAAACCCTGGCTGAATTTGCCGCAAAAAAAAATATTAAGGTCACCCCTGGTTTTGACCTTGCCCAGGTCAATGCCAATGAGAAAACAATTGAATCCCATAAAGGAGAGAAGGTAGGCTACGACCTTTTGGTGGCCATCCCTCCCAACATGGGAAATCAAATGCTCATCGATTCCGGGGTCAGCGATCCTGTGGGGTTTGTTCCCACGGACAATCACACCCTGAAAGCAGAAAATTTTGATAGAATCTTTGTCCTTGGAGACACCACCAATGTGCCTACGTCCAAGGCCGGATCCGTTGCCCATTACATGGCCTATACCCTTGTTGAAAATATTGTCAGGGAAATGGACGGCCATAAAGCCCTTCCAAAATTTGACGGCCATGCCACCTGTTTTCTGGCCTCTGGTTT
>PIVS01000685.1 GCA_003353855.1 Desulfobacteraceae bacterium | reverse complement strand
TTAATGAGTTCAAGTGTCACCGTTACTATCGCATATTAAAACAAAAAAGTCTAGATTTTTATAACTCACTGTTATTATAGGTAATTTCGTTTACTTTATTAAAAACTTATTCCTAAGCCGATATTGACCGTATCATTGGGTTTGATATTGAGGCCGAACACCCCGCCCAATCCGTCTGCTTCCTGATCATATTTACCAAGAATATAAGTATCTGTTCCGCCCTGGGTGTAGGTCCCGTGAATATCAACCTCTTTATCAGTGGTAACGTATCTTGCAGCACCGGAAACTGAAAAAATATCATTTATTTTATAGGACAAACCAGCTGTGAATCCATAATCATAGCTTTCCACACCGGCAAATTCATCGGACAGCACACCCCCGGGAAGGAGAACAGGATAAAATGCACCTGCTGTTGAAACATTTCCAATTGTTTTTGTGACGACATTACCCTCATCATACTCAACCGTTCCTCCGCCGCCTACGATTGTAAAGCTGCCATATGCAGCCCATTTATCCTGTTTATAAATGGAAAACAATGCCGGGGCAACTGGATTTGAGGTTGCTTCATAATTCTGACCATAAATGTTGTGATCGTAATCAAGATGGAGAAACTGGGTGTCAAGCTCAAGGTGCATACCATTCTTAAGCTCCATGATCCCCGCAGGATTGTAGGCAGCGATATCTGCACCTTCAACGGCTGCATTTCGACTGACAGTACCGGCATAGTTTGCAGAATAATTCTGCTTATTGTCCACCCCGCCTGCAAAAACAAAATCCACAAAGAAACCTGCAATCAATAGCCATGCGAAAATTGAAATAATTACTTTCTTCATTTTCTGCTTCTCCTTTTTCCGAGGTTCCATTTTTACAGAATGCTGCCTGCCATGCCGCCTAATGAAATATCCAAGGGATAAAAATTGCAGCATGACAACAAAGGATATCTTTGCAAAACAAAAATAGATAGAACACCATCACTCAACAATGTCAACCGCATTTACACACAAACATTGTTTTTTACATTTATTTACAAAAACAGACGGGTGCGGCTCTTTTGCAACGCCCTCTAAAAAATCTAATATTCATCGAGTTTCTCCCTTCCGTTGATCTTACTTGATGATTTTTAAGTGACAGCGTCTGGTAAAAAGACGTTGAAGCGTTGTGGGCGCGACTTTACCGTTGGCATAACATTTCTGATGATTACGCTTATATTCACAGGCTTCATGGAAGTCCCAGTACTCGTCAAAATCGTTGCTACTATAGTCAATTTCATATGACCTCATTCTGGCTAAGTAGATTTGCTGGTGTCTTCAGTCCAAAAGGTTTCTTCTTTCGAGTTTACTTTTCAAAGTAACTTCTGACATGTTTTGTTGGTTACCTTTGCAAAGCCCTCTTCTAATAAAAAAAAACTTTTTTCATAGTGCAGTTATTATGCTGAGCAACATGATTTTTGACGACAGCCAACATGTTTCAATAGGTTGCAGTTCTGGGTGGTACGGCGGTGTTCGTAAAATACAATGCCCCTCCTTGCGAGCAATTCTATCAATCAAAAATTCTGGTTTTACTGCAAGCCGGGAACATAATTCAAAAAGCTCTGACTTTAACATATCTTTGGTCCAAGGAATTTCGTTATTTGATAACCATTCACGCAATCTTTTTACAGGGTGACTTTTTTTAGGAAAGGCTTCTTCTACAAGTACATTATGGTAAGGCGCATTATCCATAATAATCAACGAATTTTCCGGAATATTTTTAAGTAGTTTTTCTTGAAACCATTTTGAAAAATTATCCCAATTCATATTTGTATGGTAATCGCCTGTCTTTTTTGATGCTTTGAAAATAAGTTTTGAATTTGGAACCCATCCATCTTTTGTTATCATATCTTAAACTCTATAACGTTATAATATAATAAAAAAGCAGGAAATTCAAGAATAGTATGAAGCCAAATGAAAAGAACGATACGTAGTGCACGCAGGCGTAGTACGGCTTCAGCGCTAGTCATTCTCCATTTGGCTCCAGTTATATCCATACGATCCTTGACAAGATGACGACACGCGCCCTCAATGACCCCAGTGGCAATAGGGAATCCCTGGGCAAGATAACGATCATATTTAAGGTAGGGTGCCTTATTTTTCAAGTAAGTTGCACAGGTATCCACTGGTTCACGTTGCTTGTCAGTGAGTTTTTTCATTGTGGCGCTTCGACGCACCCCACCTGCCATCAAACCAGCTTTCCCTTCAAGAATTTTTAGAAGCCGATACTGTACCCATTGTTCAAGTTCTTGACCCGATTTAGCATGAAAGGCCCTTCCAGCTTTCCACAGATATTCGATAACATGGATAATATCAACGATGATCTTGAGATTTACCCCTTGTTTTTTGGCCATACGCTCTAAAATCCG
>PIVS01000684.1 GCA_003353855.1 Desulfobacteraceae bacterium | reverse complement strand
GGGGACCGAATATTTCATTTTGCATGATGATCATCTCATCATTGACAGATGTCACAATGGCGGGGGAAATTTTTTGTAACCCATCATTTGCCATGGGTCCCGGTATTAAATTAATAATAATAATCTTTTAAAACAAATTCTGCTGTTTTACGTCCTGCCATCATGACCGGGGTATACCCACCGCCATGGGACCAGGCGCTTGCAAGATATAAGCCTTTGATCGGTGTTCTTGATTTTAAATGCGGCATGTCCCGGTCAAATCCATAAATGGCGCCTTCAGGATTTTGAGTATAAAACATATTGGTTAAGGGGGTACCAATTTCCATGACTTCTACCATATTGGATAGACCTGGGATTAATTTTTGTTCAACCCTTTCAATGAAATGTTTTGCAATCCTTTCTTTTTCCTTGTTATAGGCTTGTTTTTCATTGTTAAAATAATTTTTTTCATATTTTCCCCAGGGTGCAAAATCAGTCAGGCACATAATCGAAATAGTGGATTTTCCAGGATTTGAATAACCTTTAAACAGATTATCGTAAATCGTGATGCCAACGCCTGAGTCTGCAAGATCTTTTTTCGAAAAAAGCAAGCCTTCATCTGTCTTGGTATCATGCGCAAGGTCAATCTCATAGTCTTTGATATGATCAATTTTTTTGGAAAGACCTAACCATACTACAAAGCTTGAAAGAGATGTATTCCTGGTTTGAATCTGTTTTGCAAAATTTTTTGGAATATGTTTTGAGGGCACCATTTTGTTAAATAATACCGGGATGCTGCAGTTGGCAATGACAGCTTTTGCAGGATAATTTTTTCCTGTACTGTCCTTCACGCCTGTTATTTCATTTTTTTCATCAAATATAATATTGGCAACCTCAGTGTCGTAAAGGACCTGACCATTATTTTCTTCAATGCAATCGGCAAGCGTATCACTTAAATCCTGGGATCTGGTTTTATAATATTGCCCGCCATGAACAAGGTATTCTCCTGTGGCAATAGCATAGAACAATGCATTTATTTTAGAAGGGGAAAGGCCGTAGTACCCCGAGAAAATCGCCATGCAGTATTTAACATCAGGGTCACTCACATGCAAAGACATCCATTGTTCAAGAGAAAGGTTTTCAAGCGTCCCCATCATCGATGGTTTATGACGTTTCCCCCCCCATAATTCTGAAATTACCTGTTCCATTTGAGAGTAAAAATTATAGATGCCCTTTTTTTCATGGGGAAAAGCATTGGATAATTCTTTTTTGACGCCTTCAGGATTTTTTGCGGGCAGAGTAACATCAAATTTTGATGTTACAATCCTTCTCAGTTCAGGGGTATAGGCAACTTTTAGTTTGTCCCAGATGCCCAGATCGGAAAGTATCATCTGGGGCATGGCATGTTCTGCAACGGTTGCATGCAGGGATACATCAAAGGTGAAATCTCCCCGGTCAAAAGACGTTGCATAACCACCTGGAATGGAATGCTGTTCAATTAAGGTGACATTGAATCCGTATTTGGATAAGTATGCAGCAGAAACAAGTCCACCAAGTCCTGCACCAATAATAACAATTGGGAAATCTTTTTTGTTTTTAATAGTGGATGCAAGAGCACCAAACCCTGTCCAGTCAATGGCTGCTGCACTTGAAGCCATGAGCATGGTTTTTAAAAATTTACGCCGTGATAGATTGTTTGAAGATTCCATGATAGATTCCCCTTTTTACTAATGGTTTATTGTACAGTAATCGTGATTTCTTTTGTTGGAGAATCTATTTTAAATGCAGCATCTTCGTATTCGGGTGGTCCAAATGTTCCCCTGGCATCATTAGAAAATCCATAACTTTCTGCTGGAATTCCAAACATTCGAGTATCCAGTTCAGAGTTGCTGTTTTCATCATGATATACTTTTATCGCATATTCTCCGTATGGAAGCGGGATTGTTTCAACAACTTCATTGTTTTTAATTTTAAAATCATATCCTTTGTATGAATCTTCTTCATATCCTTTTTTTGAACTGACAAGAGCAACCTTTGCAATTCCAGTTGAATTTTCAAATCCCAGGACGTGAATTTTAATGCAAATTCAAGAGAATCTATTACTGAAGTCGCTCTAATGTGCGGTTTTGATAGTTCTTCCTCATTTGCAAAAAGCTTTAAAAATCATTTTAAAATGACTGCGACTGAATGGCGGAATAAGTCAAACGACTTTTTTGTTAAAGAATCAACACCAGACCAAATTGAACCTGGTGAATTTTCCATTCATCAGAGTTCCCCAGTCTGGACCTATCAGTTAAAAACCTCAATTCGACAGGTTTTTATTGAAGAGATCCTTCCTTTGAAGTTCGCCTACATTCGTAATATTGGCCCCTACCATGGCGGTGAAGTTCTATTTGGGGAATTACACACCCAACTCTTTT
>PIVS01000683.1 GCA_003353855.1 Desulfobacteraceae bacterium | reverse complement strand
AAAACAAATGATTGCAAATCGGCTCCGAAATGTCCTGTTACATGTTTCGGCAATTTAGCGGTAATGTAGTCACCTGAAGGGGTTTTCCAGCGCCCTCGTTTGTATAGAATGTTCCAGCTAGCGAAAATGATGTCCTGTACAATAAAATCCTTGTAATCGATAAGTATAGATCCTGGCGGCAGGTTTTCTGGCCTTTTAATCTAGCAATCTCATCTTTTAATCCCCCTCACTTTTTGGGATCTTACACGTTTCAATAGTTTAACCCATTTTTTTATAGTTGTTTTAAACCCTTTTCTATCTTTTAATTGAATTTTGGCATTTCCTGTGGCAAAAAGTCCCTTGAGATTTTTAGAACCCATGACAGCACCCATTCCGGTCCGGCCATGACTCCTCTCCTGGGACACAATAGATGCGAATTTTACACCATTTTCACCGGCCGGGCCAATAACAAGGCGTTCTCCCTTTTTTCTCCCATGGCTCCAGTAAGAGGGCTCTTTGCAGAGATGTCATAGCGACTTGAAGAAGGCGCTCCTGTTCCTGTCAGAGGGGATGTCATGATGATAATCAGGTTTTCAGGAGAGAGGGGATCAATACCCTTGGGCAGCTCATCCCATAGAATTTTTGTACTGAGGAATCTGCCGCCAATGAAAAGGCTGCGGTCTTTGTCACTTATATCATAGGTTGAACATTGTTCTGTACCAAGATGAATGTCGAGAACCTTACCCATATATCCGCCATATCTGCTTTTCGTTTCATTTTTCATCCTGAACCTCTGGGTTTAAAATTTCTTCAAAGTGTTCCGAGGTTAATAAAAAGGCTTCAATTTTGTCTTTTGGGAACCCGCTTATATTATCAAGGATAAGATCAAGGGAATTGTCATCAATTTGTTCTATAAGAGCTTGACCTTTTTTGCTGAGGCTAACGAGAATGCTTCTTCGATCTGTCTTGCTTTTTTCCCTTTTGATAAGCTTTTTTCCCTCAAGCTGGTCAGCAAGTCTTGTTGCGGAAAAAAGTTTCATACGCATTTCATTTGCAATATTGCCGATTGAAAGTTTTGAACTGCGGTTCAGGAATTTCAATAGGTATATCTGTTGAAATGTGAGGCCGAATTTATTCACCTCATACTGTTCAAGTCTGTAGACACCCCTAAGGACCTTGAATAGGATAGCTTTAATTGATTCCCTGTCTGTAATGTCCAAAGTCATTTGTATGGCCCTATTTTAAATAATTATCCCCAAAACCACGAACGAAACCGGGTGTGAGTTTACCGTAGAAAATTTTGTTGCATTTTGCAATCAAATAGTTTCAACCAACGGAATAATTTGAATTTCCAACCTTAAAAATTGTTTTACACCAAATTTTAAAAAAATATTATAGTCAAACTATTTATTCTTACAAAAAGTAATAAAAGATTCGTTATTATAGCTATTTCAAGAGGCCAACCGTCCTTAATTGTTACATACAACCCCTAAGATCTCCTTCAAATATCTGATTAATATTTTTTTGGAGACCAACCATAGAATAATCATACTGAGTCTAAGCTTCTGATATATCAGCTTATATATGAAAATTTTAGACGGATAATATTTTATTACAAAGTCATGCAATATTTTTCTTGACACCAAGATAGTATGACTTTATTGTTTTGCTCAAAACAAGTGTTTATTGTCATTTCAGGTGAAGACCGGGTTAAACCAGGATATCTGGCCCCAAAAAAATGTACCCTCAGGATATAGGGAGATAAGAGTATGGCCCACGAACTTGCAGACAGACGCGATGTTGATTTTGTGATCTTTGAGCAGCTTGAAGGTAAAAAGATTTTAAACCACCCCAAGTTTGAGGGGCTTGATAGAAAAACCCTTGAGCAGGTTATTACCGAGGCCCGAAAATTGGCAATTAAGGAGCTTGCTCCCACCAATATTCCCGGAGACCGGGAGGGGGTGCTGTTTGAAAACGGCCAGGTAAAGGTCCCCTCCTCTTTTCATAAAGCGTATAAACTCTATTGTGAGGGGGATTGGATTGCCTTAATGGATGATGTGGCCGTCGGTGGTCAGGGGATGCCGGCAGTGGTCTGGGCGGCAGTATCAGAATATTTTATAGGTTCAAACCTGGCCTTTATCATGTATCCGGGTCTCTGCCACGGCATTGGAAAAGTGATTGAAATCCATGGAACCGATGATCAAAAGAATCTGTATCTGGAGAAATTATATTCAGGCCAATGGGGAGGAGCCATGCTCCTTACCGAGCCCCAGGCCGGTTCAGATGTGGGCGAACTGACCACCACCGCCTTGAAAAATGATGATGGTTCTTATTCCATCACCGGTAACAAGATTTTCATCACAGGCGGAGACCATGATCTGACGGAAAACATTGTTCACCTTGTTCTGGCCCGAATCAAGGGTGC
>PIVS01000153.1 GCA_003353855.1 Desulfobacteraceae bacterium | reverse complement strand
TTTTCTTCAGTATTCTTAAGGCTTTTTCGACATCATTGTCAATAACCGTGACCATAATTTCTTTCAAAAGGCATCGCCCCTTTCATTGTGGATTTAAATATTCAATATTTATAACCCGAGTACCTACCAGCGGGGAGATAGAAAAGCAAGTAAAAAAGCCATTCGACTGAATATAAATTTAAGTCAAATGGCTTCTTAGGGCAATATTGGTCAGGGTGCACTTTTGCATGGTTGCAGCTGACACCATGAACTGCTCTCAATTATTGAAGATTAATCGTTCCTATAAATTGGAGACTAACTCTGCGGTAACCGACTTGAGATCTTTTTCACCGGCCAGGGTGAAATATTTGATAGAAGCATCCTTCTCGGCAAGATTTCTGAAGTAATAGGCCGAGGCCAGGGTGCCGGTATCTGTGTCATAGTAAATGGAATGACGTTTATCGATGGCAGTCTCATCCTGGTCATCATCACGTGCGCTCAGGGTGCCGTCGCAAACCTGGCATTTGTTTCCGTTGGGTTTGATGGCATCGATGAAAATATTGTTGGGATGGTTGTTGTTGTTTTTACACAGCCTGCGGCCCATGATTCTGTTTTTGGCAATTTCGCGGTCAAGGAGAAGCTCAATTACATAGTTGAGTTTCATGCCGGCTTCTTCGAGGGATGCGTGGAGTTTTTCAGCCTGAACTTTGTTTCTGGGAAAACCGTCCAAAAGCCATCCCCCCTTGCAGTCATCTTGCTGAAGTCTGTCAAGAACCATGGGGATGGTGATTTCATCGGGGACCAGATCCCCTTTATCAATATATTCTTTTGCTTTTTTGCCCAGCTCTGTTCCGCCCTTGATGTTTTCCCGGAAGATACCGCCGGATTCGATGTGAGCTATATTGTACTTATCTTTGAGTATGGTGCCCTGGGTTCCTTTGCCGCTGCCGTTTGGTCCGAAAAAAAGAATGTTCATTCTGACTCCTTTATGTGTTTAAAATAATGTTGAATCTGCACAACTTTTCTACATATAAGAGTCGTTTTTGTTTGTCAAGGTTAAGACAAGAGGGATATGGAAAATGCCTTTCCTGAACTAGGAACATTTGGAAGAAAGAATTTTCGATTAGTTCTTGAATGTGGGAACGGATATTGTTATTAAAGGTGCAGAAAAAATCAAGGGAGACTATCTTTTTTAATATAAGGTATGGAACGGAGGAAAAATGACGGAATTGATTGATGTCAGGGCAAGGGAAATAATTGATTCCAGAGGGAATCCAACGGTTGAAGTGGATGTGACTCTGGCCTGTGGTGCGCAGGGCCGCGCTGCAGTTCCTTCGGGGGCCTCCACTGGCACCAGGGAAGCTCTGGAACTCAGGGATAATGCAGATAATCGTTTCATGGGCAAAGGGGTTCTCAATGCCGTTGCCAATGTGAATGAAGTAGTTGCTCCGGAGATCATTGGATATGATGCCATGGATCAGGCCGGGCTTGACCGGACCATGCTGGATATTGACGGGACTGAAAATAAATCAAGACTGGGAGCCAATGCTATTTTGGGAGTTTCCATGGCAGCGGCAAGGGCAGCGGCTACTGCCTGTGATATCCCTTTATACCAGCACATTGGCGGTATAAATGCACGGGTTCTTCCCATACCCATGATGAACATTATAAACGGCGGAGCCCATGCACCCAATAATTTGGATATCCAGGAATTCATGATCCTTCCCTTTGGTGCTAGTTCCATAAATGAAGCCGTTCGCATGGGAGCGGAAACCTTTCATAATCTGCAAAAAATTCTCAAGGGCGAAGGTTTGAGTACTGCAGTTGGAGATGAGGGCGGGTTTGCCCCGAATCTAAAATCCAATGAACAGGCTCTGGAGTATATCATCAATGCCATTGAGGCTGCCGGTTACAGGCCGGGTAAAGATATTGGTATTGCCCTTGATGCTGCTGCTTCCGAATTTTATCGGGACGGCAAATATGTATTTCAGTCAGAGGGAAAAGACCTTTCGGCAACAGATATGATAGACTATTATGAAGGTCTGATTGATAAATATCCCCTTTATTCCATTGAAGACGGCCTTGCGGAAGGCGATTGGGAATCATGGGAGCTCATGACCAAGAGGCTGGGAGATACCACACAAATTGTCGGTGATGATATTTTTGTAACCAACCCGGATATTTTCAAACAAGGGATTGAAAGGGGCATTGGCAACTCAATCCTTATCAAGCTTAACCAGATCGGAACATTGACCGAAACCCTTGATACTATTCAAATGGCAAAGGATTCAGGGTATACCACAGTTGTTTCCCACAGGTCGGGGGAAACCGAGGATTCTTTTATTGCCGACCTGGCGGTTGGGGTTAACGCCGGTCAGATTAAGACCGGATCCATGTCAAGGAGTGATCGGGTGGCAAAATATAATCAGCTGATCCGGATTGAGGAAATGCTGGGCGATGGTGCTTGTTTTCCTGAATCCATTTTTATATAGCCCAATGTATATAAATAAAGTATGAATAAAAAAATATTAATTCTTTTTTTTCCACTATTTTTTATCCTGGTGGCAGGTAATGGTGAGGCCTTTGTTCCACAAACGCCTCACCTTTTAAATTTGATGATCCATAAAATCAAACAACCTGCAGGGCTTGTGGTTCATCAAACCAGAAATGTTATGGATGTTTCAAAGGCGGCTGGGGTAGAGACAAAAACGATTCAGCTGGATGAAAAACTGGTCTATGTTTCACCGGATAAATTCCGGTCTGAAATAATTTCAAGTGATGTTCCAAGGTTTTCTGTGGAGTCGGGTCCTCAATTTGTTAAGGTGGCAGATGGAAAGATTGTTTCCCTGGAAAAATCATCCGTGGACTTTTATACGGACATCCTTCTTTACAGGGATCATGATTCCTTGCTTCAGCAACTGGTTCTTGCCGGCGTTGATACGGAACGGGTGAGCTTCCAGCGACTTGATAATAAAATTTGCTATTTTATTGGCCAGACTCCTTTAAACCAAAAAGAACCCAAGGGGCTCTGGATTGAAAAAGAAAGTTTCTTCCCTGTCCGGTATGTGATTGAAAAAAACGGCTGGACCATAAGATTCCAATATGAAAACTGGCAGCGGGTCAGTAAAACATGGTATCCCATGCAGACGACAATTTTTGTCGATGACCAGTTGTTTGCCAGGATTGATGTGCGGCGATTTGAACTTAAATCCGGATTTCCCGCCGCATTGTTTGACGTGAACAGCATCCGAGGACGATATCCTGTCAGCAGCGGTAACCTGGAAGAGGATAAAAAGGCTCCAGGGCAAATTGATGAGCTTGACAGGCAGATTGAAATTTTTAGAAAACTATATGAATAATTTAAATAAGTGAGGGATTGATGGCTGAAAATACCAAATACATTTTTGTTACGGGTGGAGTATTATCATCTTTAGGTAAAGGGCTTGCATCTGCTGCCATAGGTATGCTTCTGGAGAGCCGGGGGCTGACTGTTACCATACAAAAGCTGGACCCCTACATAAATGTTGATCCCGGAACAATGAATCCTTTTCAGCACGGGGAAGTCTTTGTAACAGACGACGGGGCGGAAACAGATCTGGATTTGGGCCATTATGAGCGTTTTACCCATGCCAAGCTTGGTAAAAACAATAATTTTACCACGGGTAAAATTTACCACCAGGTGATTACCAAGGAGCGCAAAGGGGAATACCTTGGCGGAACGGTTCAGGTCATTCCCCATATTACCGATGAAATCAAAAAAAGTATCTCCCTGGTATCCAATAATACCGATGTGGTTATTGTTGAAATCGGCGGCACAATCGGTGATATCGAATCTTTGCCTTTTCTTGAGGCGATCCGGCAGTTCAGAACAGATGCCGGTTCATCCAATGTGATCTATATTCACCTGACTCTGGTTCCCTATATCAAGACTGCCTGCGAGGTGAAAACAAAACCCACCCAGCACAGTGTAAAGGAATTGCGCAGCATTGGGATTCAGCCTGATATCCTTTTGTGCCGGACGGAAAGCTATTTGTCCCAGGAAATTAAAAATAAAATTGCCCTGTTCTGTAATGTGGATACGGATGCGGTGTTTACAGCAAAGGATGTGGATTGCATCTATGAAGTGCCCTTGGTGTACAACAAAGAGGGCCTTGGGGATAAAATATTAAAGAAACTGAATGTTTGGGCAAGGGCTCCCCGTTTGGATGACTGGCGGGAAATGGTGGAAAAATACAAAAATCCCAGATTTTGTGTCAACATCGCCATTGTGGGTAAATATGTGGACCTGACCGAAAGTTATAAGAGCCTAAATGAGGCCCTTGCCCATGGCGGAATTTCCAATGATGCCCGGGTAAACCTTAATTTTGTTGATTCCACCACCCTTACCCAGGAAAATGTGGTGGAAATATTATCGAAAACTGACGGGGTCCTGGTCCCGGGCGGATTCGGATCCAGGGGAATTGAGGGTAAAATTTTGGCAGCCCAATATGCCAGGGAAAACAGGGTGCCTTATTTTGGTATCTGTCTTGGCATGCACATGGCTGTGGTTGAGGTAGCGCGAAATCTGGCCGGTATGGAAGATGCCAACGGGGAAGAGTTTGATGCTGATACCCCTTTTCCTGTGATCTACCTGCTCAAGGAGTGGTATGATGAGCAAACCAAACAGGTTGAGACTCGGGACGAGAGATCAGACAAGGGCGGAACCATGAGGTTGGGAGCTTACCCCTGTCAATTAAACCCAGATACCTTTGCCATGAAGGCATATAAAACTGAAAATATTTCAGAGCGTCATCGCCATCGGTTTGAATTCAACAATGAGTATAAAGATCGCCTGGTGGAAGCAGGGCTTATTATCAGCGGAACCTCTCCGGACCATGAACTGGTTGAAATTGTTGAGCTTGCGGATCATCCCTGGTATCTGGGATGCCAGTTTCATCCGGAATTCAAATCAAAACCCAGCAATCCCCATCCCCTTTTCAAGGACTTTATCAAGGCATCCTTGAAAAACGCTAAAAAATAGTTTGGATTAAGAAAACGGTTTGTTGGGTTGCCTTGGGGCAAACCGTTTTTTTTTTTTTTTCAGGCCTCTTTCCTAAAATAGCATCAGTCCAATAAGCGCTAATACAAACAAGATTCCTGTTACAATGATACCCAAAAATACCGGGTGAATCTTGCTTTTTTATTTGAGAGAATAATTGCTATTCATCCTGTTTACCTCTATAAAGAATTAATGCCAATAAGTAAAATGCCAATCTATCGCAACCTGAAATAGGGTACGCATAGCTGGGGTTTTAAAACAGACAGGATCAATTGAAATGGAAAAAGCTGTGATCATTCATTGTAAAAATGTCAGGCTTGAAGGGATGCTGAACCTAAATTCTTTTGAAAAAGGAGTGGTGGTCACCCATCCCCACCCCCTCTACGGCGGAAATATGGATAACCCTGTGGTGGAGCAGATCGTCCAAAGTTATTTTGAAAAAGGATTTACAACACTCCGGTTTAATTTCCGGGGGACGGGGAAAAGTTCCGGTATGTTTGATAACGGTATGGGGGAGCTTGATGATGTAAGGGCAGCCCTGGCGTTTTTAAAAGAGTCCGGGGTTAAGGATTTGACCCTTGCCGGGTATTCCTTTGGGGCAAGAATGAATGCTTCTGTCGTATCCGCAGGATATGAGCTTGAAGATCACGTTATGGTATCTCCGCCAATGGGTTTCATGTCCTTTGACGATGTGGGGGCCATGCCGTCCACGGGTTTGATTCTCACCGGTGCAAAGGATGATATTGCACCACCTGAGATGGTTCAGGCGGCTATCAACAGATGGCAAATTAGCCCGCATTTTGAGACGTTGGAGGGGTGTGATCACTTTTATACCGGCTGCCTGCCTAAGTTAAAAAGCCTTCTTCTGAATTATTTATCCTAAGTATCCGGCACCAACTGCCTGGTACCTGGGGGTAAGGCGATCTCGGGTTAATTGTTGAGCTGTTTATCATCATATCTTCCGGATTTGTTTTTATAAAAGGCCTTGATGGTCTGCATGTCGGCATCCATATCTCCTGTGGGATGGATCACAGGGCCGATGCCTCCGGTTTTTCGTCCATAATCCACAAACCCGCACACAATAGGAACGCCTGCCTTGGTGGCAATATGGTAAAATCCGGTTTTCCAGTGGGCTTCATTTTTTCGGGTTCCGGAGGCGGCAATGGTTACAATCAAGCGGTCTGCCCTGTCAAGAGTATCCACCATGGTTGTTACGACATTCCCTTTTTTGGATCGGTCGATGGCGATACCGCCCAACCGTTCAAGAAGTCCCTTAAAGGGCCAGATGAACATGGATTTTTTTGCCATCCAGTAAGCTGGTATCTTGAGTTTAAAAAATATCAATAAAGTAAAGACAAAATCCCAATTGCTGGAATGAGGGGCGGCAACCAGGATGCACTTTTTAATATCGGGCATTCTCCCTTTGGCTTTCCACCCAAGTATAAAAAGTCCCACATTGGCAAACACGTAAAGTAGCGGTCTGAAAAACGGATTCATTAAAAGGAGTGGCTTCAAAATAATCTCCAGAGGTTATTATAAAACATAAACTTTTACAGGAAGTGAAGGTAAGCGTATATTGTGACCTCTTTATTTTACAAAAATAATACAAAAAATATGGGAGGAGTGATGGTATTTTAAATTATTTTTATTTTTATAAGGCCTGATCTCTTCTAAAGTTTAAAATATAAGCTATTAGTCCATGATTTATTTCGATAGTTCTATTAAAATTCAATTTTCCCTTATAAAATTAAAAATAGTCCTTGACAAAAAAAAACAGATTTGGTTTTCTAATGGAAACTGAAACTTTGAACCCCTGATTTGTATCTGGTCCGTATCTCCTTCTGAACCGATCTCCTCATTTTCCCGCTGTCTTGCAACTATATTCAACAATAATAGGAGGGAACCATGCCGCTAAAAGAAAATACACTTATTCTGGACGGGTATTCAATGACCATTGAGGAATTGATGACAGCAGGGAATGATCTGTCCATAAAAATTGAAATTGATGAAAAAAACTGGCCGAAAATACGGGATTGTCGAAAATTGGTGGAAGATTGGGCCAATGAAGAACGATGTATTTATGGTGTCAATACAAGTTGCGGCGGGCTTGTGGATCATCTGCTGCCAAAAGAACGGGACAATGATTTTCAGAAAAACCTGGTCAGGAGCATTACTACCCAGGTAGGCAAACCCTTTGAAGATACCATGGTCAGAAAATTTATGATTGCCCGGGCCAATTCCCTTTGTCGCGGTTATTCTGGAATTAAGGAAAAAAATCTTAGGATTTATCTGGACATGATCAACAAGCATGTTTTCCCTTTGGTGCCCAGAAAAGGGTCCCTGGGGACCAGCGGTGACCTGGGGCCACTGGGGTGTATAGCAAGTGTCGCTTTCGGCGAATGGAAGGCCAGGATAGATGGGGAAGTGATGCCGGGTAAAGAGGCAATGGAAAAGGCCGGGGTTGAGCTTATGTACCTCAATGCCAAAGAGGGACTTTCCCTGATCAACGGGACTTCCGGCATGGTCGGGCTTGGCTGTACCGTCATTGATGAAGCCACCAATACCTTGAAGAATTCAGATATTATTGCCGCCTTTGCCATTGAAACCCTCATGGGCCGGATCAATCCCTTTGACCTTAGGGTCCACGAGCAAAAATATCACCCGGGCCAGTATGCCACCGCCATGAACCTGACCACGCTTTTGGGTGATTCGAAATTGGCCATTGATGAACAGGAACTTTCCATAGAACTCCAGGCAGTACTGAAAAAACATGAAGGGATTACCGTGGCAGATATCCCCGTTGAAGATGCCTATTCCATCAGGTGCACCCCGCAATTTGTCGGACCTACCAAGGAAGCGGTGAACCATGCCCGGGAAGTGTTGCTCAGGGAGCTGAACTCCAGCAATGACAATCCCCTGATCTTTACCGAGTTTGATACCTTTATCCATAACGGGCATTTCCATGGTCAGCCCATTTCATTTGTCATGGACTGCCTGGGGATTTCCATGGTGAATCTGGGCGTGGTCAGTGACCGGCGTATTGACCGGTTCATGGATTCTGCCCATAGTACCGGACTGCCTCCCTTTCTTTGCAAGGAAGATACCGGTGTTCGCATGGGTCTCATGGGCGGCCAGTTCATGACCACCTCCCTTGTGGCAGAGAACCGGACCCTGGCCGTACCGGCCTCTATTCAGTCAATCACCTCCACAGCAGATTTTCAGGATATCGTCAGTTTTGGTCTGATTGCCGCGAGAAAAGCCAGGAAAATTGTCGAAAATACCAACCACATCCTCTCCTTTGAACTCATGTGCGCTGCCCAGGCAGCAGATCTGCGCGGGGTGGAAAAGTTGAGCACAGCTGGAAAAATATTGTATGATGCGGTTCGTGAAACCCTTCCTTACCTTGATTATGACATGGTCTATATTGATCATATGGAAGAACTCAAGGCCAGGATCGAGTCCGGAGAATTTGTAAAAAGGGTTGAGGCCGCGGTTGGTGAACTCTTGATTGTTCATATAAAGGAATAGCAAAAGGGGGATGAATGGCAAACCAGATTGAAAAGAAAATCATGGATGCATATAGGGAAAAATTTCCCATATCCAGGGTGCGTCATGAGCGTTTGATTAATTATATTCCCGGGGGGGCCACCAGAAGTTTAAGTTATTTTAAACCCTATCCCATTCACATTTCCCATGGAAAGGGAGCCCATGTCTATACCCATGAAGGCCATTGTCTTTTGGATGTGACCAATTCCTATGGGGCCCTTGTCCATGGGCACGGAGACCCGGATGTGGTAAAGGCGGTTCAGGCGGGCATTGAAAAGGGATCCCAGTATTCAGCCCCCACCGATGGGCAGTATGCCCTGGCAAAGCTGCTCTGTGAAAGGATTCCGGGCTTTGATAAGGTGAGGTTTGTAAATACCGGAACAGAGGCCACCCTCTTTGCCCTGAGAACGGCCAGGGCATTTACCGGGCGGGATAAGATTTTGAAAATGATCGGGGGATTCCACGGCACCCATGACTGCGTGGCCGCCTCCACCAAAAAAAATGTGATCACCGCCGGTATCCCCGCCGGCATGACCCGGGATATGCTGGAGGTACCCTTTAACGACGGAGATGCCCTTGAAAAAGCTGTAAGGGAGAATGCAGGAGAGCTTGCCGCCGTCATCATGGAACCCTTTTTGGGGGCAGGGGGGGTGGTGCTGCCTGAACCGGGCTTTCTTCAACGGGCCCGGGAGATCACAACCGCCCATAAGGTATTGTTGATATTTGACGAAATTTTTTCTTTCCGGGTGGATACCGGCGGATGCCAGAAGTTTTTTAATGTGGTGCCGGATCTTACCTGTGTGGGAAAAGTGGTGGGAGGCGGCCTTCCAATTGGTGTCTTTGGCGGGAAAGATGAGTACATGAATATTTTTTGCCATGAGCAGACAGCCACTCCTTTATATCATTCCGGTACATTCAACGGGTATGAAACCGGTATGCAGGCAGGTTTTGCAGCTTTATCCAAGTTTGATGGGACCGCTGTAGCCGCCATAAACCAACTGGGTGACAGGTTCCAGGCAGGGCTATTGAAAAGCTTCAGGACAAATGGATTGAATATTCAGTCCAATCAGATCGGCTCCCTGCTCAACCTGCATTTTGTCAACCAGCCCATAACCAATGCGGAACAGGTGCAAACCTCGATTGAAAAACTCCATGGACTCATGCATCTGTCCATGCTGAACAAAGGGGTGTTTACCATCCCCCGTGGGCTTTTCATCCTGTCAACGGTGATGACCGAATCTGAAATTGACGGGTTGGTGGATAAAATAGATGACACCTTAAAAGAATTGTTGCCATTGATTGAAGAAAAATATAACCATTTACTCCTATA
>PIVS01001194.1 GCA_003353855.1 Desulfobacteraceae bacterium | reverse complement strand
CTTTTGCAAGAATTCGAGTTACAAAGGGCCGTTCAGCACCATTACCGTCAGTAAGGAAGATCTTGTTAGGAATGCCGTGATTGATATCGAAACCACAATGAGCTTTTGCCTTTTTGGAGTCTTTTCTGTAATCCGCCCAATACATTGAAAGGACAGCATCAATCAGGCTTCAATTCAAAAAGTCTGGATTTATGAATTCAGATATGGCGAGATTTTTGTTGTCAGTTTGTCCCACCGTCATATCTTTCAGACCCCACTCTTTTTCTGGGTTAGATGACGCTTTTCCTTGAATTACTAATTTTTTAAACTTATTCAATATCTTTTCAACAGTATTTGAAAAAAGCGGTTGTCCATCACTATTTTTCAAGGCAACTCTAAGGTCCCGCTTCAACCCTAACAGTCTGTAGATAGATGCAGGTGTATACCCTTCTCCTCTGAGGAGGCGGAACGTCTCCCAGACACTGACCTGGGGTTCATTATACCCATGTTTAACTTTTTCTACCAGTTCTACCATCAAATCGGAAGCTTGGGCGGAATCCATGGTGTCATGCTTCCATGTCAAAGCAAGGCCGGTTAGTCCATA
>PIVS01000682.1 GCA_003353855.1 Desulfobacteraceae bacterium | reverse complement strand
GATTTATTTAATTTCATTTTGTTTAAGTTATGAGGTGTTGCTTTTAAGATATACATTTTTAATAACATATCATATAATGTATTGAATTGGATTTTCATTTGTTTTAAGTCTGACATATTAATATTTCTAACCATATTTTTTAATTCTTCCATTTTATTATCATCATCCTCAATATAATCTGCTGTGATTGCTTTGAAATCATAATCTCCATCGGTAATTTCTAAGATTGTTGAGATAATTTCATTTTTATTTTCAGCTGTTGCCCAAGACCATGGTTTATTATCAACTTTATTTTCTGTTAATTCCATTTTTTCTGCGATTTTTTCTAATAAATCTCCTGTAAAATTACTACCATTTCCAGCATATGATACTAATAATAATAAGTTTGAAACATTTAAATCATCAATTGATTGTGTTTTTTTGATAATTTTTTTTAATTGGTTTCCTTTTTTCATTGATACCTGTGTAAATGTTCCAAAATCTTTATATAATAAATTATTTATTCTTTTAATTGTTGATTTTTCTGATTTCAATTCAATTAAGAAATCAATCATGGTATTGAAAGATTTTTTTAATTCAGTCATTGGTTCATTTGTATCATAATTAATAATTCTATTGAATAAGTTTTCATTGGTGATAATCACATCTAATTTTTCACCAAATAATTTTGATAATAATGATGATGTATTATTCAATGGCTCAAATACATTTTTATCTAAATTATATTTTTCTAATAAGATTCTTGCAACATGGATTTTGATTGTATTTTTAATAATTTGAACTGCTGAGTTTTCACCAAATAATTTATTAAAATCTTCATAATTTTCTAATTGTTTTAATTCAGCATCAATTATTTTTTCAATTTGTGTATATTCTAATTCATTTACTAATCCTTTTTGTAATAAGACTTTATATGATGATTTTAATGCTTTTTCTAAATTAGCCTGTAATGTTAATGTTTTTGCTAAAAATCCTAAACTTTTAATTTTTTCTGGAATAGCTCCATTAATTTCACCTGATACTGTCATTTCAAAACCTGAGAATCTTGTCATATGATCATCTTCTGATGTGAACTTAATAACTCTTGCTTGTTCTACCATTTTTTGTTCTTTTCTAAATTGTTTAATAATAATTGAATGTTCATTTAATTCAGCATTGATAATATTTAATTTATTTTGAACATCCTCTAAGTTTACATTTTTGAACATTTTCTGTCTAAAATTTTTGTCTGACATTATTATGGATGCTTTCATATATTTTATATTTAAGAAATTCATTAAACTTTTGATTACTTTACCTTTTAAATTAATTTTACTTTCATTCATATTTTTTGTGAAATCTCCATCTAATTTTTCTACTATACTTTTTGTGGTATTATCAGCCCAGACAGATAATACTTCATTCATTTCAACATCTTTCATTAAATTATTAATTGCTTTTTTATATTGTGCTTTACTTTCACTGTGATTTTTTGCTCTTTTGATAAAATCTTTTTTATTTCCAATTTTGAAACTTTTTAAATATGTTACTTGTGCTTTCATTTCAGTATAAAAACTATATTTAATTTTATCAGATTCTGATAATTCATATGATAATTTAATTTTGTTCTGGATTATTTTAATACCATTGTTAAAATCTTTGTTTGAGATGATTTTTTCCATTGATTCTAATTGTTCTTGATAATATGGTAATTCATTATCATTAATAATCTGAACATCAATTAATTTTTGTTTTTTAGTTGTTAAATCGTTATGTCTTGTGTTAAATAATTTTTTTAATGAGGCAATTTTACCCTTTAATTGAGTTTCTGATAAGTTTTTAAATGAACCTAAATTAAATGTTGATGATAATTCCTCATTTGTTTTTTCACCTGAAATTAATGCTCTTAAGTATTGGATTAAATCTAAAATACCAATTTCTTTTGTTTCTAAGTTTGATAATGCAATAATACTTGATTGACAGAATGACATATTTTGTTGTATATAAATTGTTGAGATTTTAATTAAAAAAAAGTTTTGTAATTAAAAAGGTTTGAGAGAGTTTTTAAAGTTTGAGAGAGTTTTAAAGGGGGGGTTGAGAGTTTGTAAAGAGATAATAGTTTTTAATTATAAATATATTACAAATCAATTTTGATATTTTTTTGGATATTTCTTTATTTTTTTTGGATATTATCCATTTAAAATAACATTTTTAAACAAATCCTACAATATCTGTTTCTCTTGATGGATCACAAGGTTTTGTTGGATAGACTGCTACATTGCCTCCCCTAACTCTAAGGGCACGAAGGCTTTGGAAATATTGTTGTTTATTTAATACACCATAAGCTTCATTTAATTGAGACATATCTCCACTTCCGGAATCATACTTATCTACTTCTAAATAATCTGCTAATTCTTTTGTATTACTAT
>PIVS01000681.1 GCA_003353855.1 Desulfobacteraceae bacterium | reverse complement strand
AATATAACCAGATGAAAAACAAACCATTGAAAAAAACCCGGGAGATTGAATGAATCTTGTAGACCTTAATAAAATGAAGATAAGTGAACTGTCAAAGCTTGCAAAAGAGTATAAAATTCAAGGATTTGGCGGACTCAAAAAACAAGATTTGATCTTTGCTTTGCTCCAGGCCAATATTGAAGAAAGCGGTCAGGTTTACGGTGAGGGCACCCTTGAGATCCTTCCGGATGGGTTTGGTTTTTTAAGAGCGGCTGGTTATAATTATCTTCCCGGTCCCGATGATATTTATGTTTCTCCCTCCCAGATCCGGCGGTTTAACCTGAGAACAGGGGATACTGTTTCCGGTCAGGTCCGGCAGCCAAAAGATTCCGAACGATATTTTGCTCTGCTGAAAGTGGAGGCGGTTAATTTCCAGAATCCAGATCTTGCTGCCGAGACCATTTTGTTTGATAACCTGCTGCCCCTTTATCCTGAGCGGAAGATGATGCTCGAGGCAGGTGCGGATAATTATTCCATGCGGGTGCTTGACATGATGTGTCCCATTGGATTCGGCCAGAGGGGGTTGATTGTGTCTCCGCCCAAGGCAGGTAAGACAATGCTTCTCCAGAATATTGCCAATTCCATGATCAAGGCCCACAAGGATATCATACCCATGATTGTCCTCATTGACGAGCGGCCGGAAGAGGTGACTGATATGGCCCGTTCCGTTGACGCAGAGGTGGTCAGCTCAACCTTTGATGAGCCTTCCGAGCGCCATGTTCAGGTGGCGGAAATGGTCATTGAAAAAGCCAAGAGGATAGTGGAGCAGGGCCATGATGTGGTAATCCTTCTGGATAGCATCACAAGGCTTGCCCGGGCATATAATTCTGTGATGCCTCCATCGGGTAAAATTCTTTCAGGTGGTGTGGATTCCAATGCCCTTGACCGGCCCAAACGGTTTTTTGGCGCTGCCCGTAATATTGAAGATGGCGGCAGCCTGACAATTATTGCAACGGCCCTGGTTGATACGGGGAGTCGGATGGATGAGGTGATTTTTGAAGAGTTCAAGGGGACGGGTAACCTGGAGCTGGTTCTGGACAGAAAGCTTGCGGATAAAAGGATTTATCCTGCCATTGACATGAACAAATCCGGCACCAGAAAAGAAGAACTGCTGCTGGATCCATCTGTTTTGAATCGGGTTTGGATCTTGAGAAAATTGTTGTCAAGTTTAAATTCTGTTGATAGTATGCAGTTTTTACTTGAAAAAATGAAAGGAACAAAGGATAATGCAGAGTTCCTTGATTTGATGAATTCTTAAAGATTCGAATAGACAGGGCACGATAGATCAGTGTAGATATTATTTTTAATAAAGACCCGCGGATAAGGGTTGGTAAGGAGTTTTAAAAAAAATGAAAAAAGAAATACATCCCCAGTACACAAATACAACAGCTTCATGTGCATGCGGTGCATCATTTGAGGTGGGTTCCACAAGGGAAGATATCAAAGTTGAGATTTGCTCCCAGTGTCATCCTTTTTTTACTGGAAAACAGAAACTGGTTGACTCTGCTGGTAGAATTGACCGCTTTAAAAAGAAATATGCAGGATTTGACGCAACTAAGCTCGTTTAAGAGTAAAACACAATCAGGAAAACACAAAGGGGCTTTTGTAAGTGCCCCTTTTGCGTTTATAATTATGCGTGTAATTATGATTGATACATTATGATTAATAAATTAAAAGGCATTGAAGAGCGGTTTGTTAAGCTTGAACACCTGTTGAGTGATCCCGCAGTTCTTGGTGATCAGAAAAAATACCAGGAGTATCTAAAGGAGCATGGTGAACTTAACAAGATTGTTCCGGTGTTCAGGGTTTATGAAGGGCTTTTGGGCGAGCTGAAAGAGGCAAAAGAGTTCTTGCGGGATGATGATCCTGATATCCGCAGTATGGCAAAGGAAGAAATTCCAAGTCTTGAAAAGAAGATTGCCGAGTTGAACTCACAGATCAACCTGCTTTTAATGCCGAAAGATCCCAGAGATTCAAAGAATGTCCTCCTTGAGATCAGGGCGGGCACAGGTGGAGAAGAGGCTGGTCTTTTTGCCGGTGATCTTTTCAGGATGTATTCCCGGTATGCCGAATCAAAATCCTGGAAAATTGAAATTGTCGAAAAGAACGGGTCAAGTTCCGGCGGGTTCAAGGAAGTGGTCTCCCTTATCAAGGGAAAAGGCGTTTTCTCCAGCTTTAAATATGAGAGCGGCACCCACCGGGTGCAGCGGGTGCCGACCACCGAGACCCAGGGGAGGGTCCATACTTCTGCTGTGACGGTTGCTGTTTTGTGCGAGGCCGAGGACATTGATGTTGAAATTAATCCGTCGGATCTCAAGATTGACGTATTCAGGGCATCTGGTCCCGGCGGCCAGTCGGTCAATACCACTGACT
>PIVS01000680.1 GCA_003353855.1 Desulfobacteraceae bacterium | reverse complement strand
GTGCCCGGTGCCATGGCCTATAAAATGATCAAT
Organism: Desulfobacteraceae bacterium; assembly: GCA_003353855.1. GTDB lineage: Bacteria > Desulfobacterota > Desulfobacteria > Desulfobacterales > Desulfobacteraceae > NBML01. The sequence goes on along the minus strand of PIVS01000680.1, from coordinate 2,380 downwards.
ACCCTGGATTCCATGGTGGGATATAAAAATGAGACCTACCTCCTCTTTGGCAGGGCATCGGCCCGGATTGATGATGCAGCCAATTTTATTCCGGCAAGGCTTTCTGTTCCGGTGATCTCCCTTGCCGCCTTTTTATTGTCTGCCCAAAGAGGTTTGCAGGCATTGAAAACAGGAATCTCCCAGGGGCGGCGTCACAAAAGCCCCAATGCCGGTTATCCCGAAGCCACCTTTGCCGGGGCCTTAAGGATGCGCATGGGCGGCCCTAATGTTTACCATGGAAAACTTATGGATAAACCCTATATTGGCGGGCAATTTTCCGACCCGGACATCCATGGGATCTCCCGGGCCTGCGAGCTGATGCTGCTTTCTGCCCTGGTTGCTATCTTGGTCGCCCTGGGACTGAGTTTTCTGTTTTTTTAAGGCTGTTTGTCTGGAGCGACTTGTTTGAAAGGAAAAACAAATGAAAGATAGGAAACCCCCATTGCCAAATAGGCCCTTCAGGCTGGGCACCACCTCCTTTATCTACCCGGACAATATCCTTCCCAATGTCCGGAAAATAGGGGCGTTTTTTGACGAGATTGAGCTGCTGGTATTTGAAAGCATGCCCGATGGGGTGCTGCCCTCCAGGACCGATATCAGAGAGCTTGAACGATTGGCAGGGGAGCTGGATCTTACCTATAATATTCATTTGCCCACAGATATCAGCCTGACAGATCCTTCCGGTGTACAACAGGCCAAGGCGGTTGATACTTTGCTGCAGGTGCTGGAGTTGTTTGCCCCCTTAAACCCCACCACTCATACCCTTCATCTGCCCATGGACAGAGAGCTGCACACCCATGAAGAACTCCTGGCATGGGACAAAAGGGCCCGCCGGGGCCTGGAACTTCTGGCCCCCCATCTTCCTGACCCGGGCATCCTTTCCCTTGAGACCCTCTGGTACGCACCTGTTTGCCTGGAAAGCCTGGTAAAGGATTTTAACCTGTCTTTGTGCATTGATGCGGGCCACCATTTCAAATACGGCCATGATTTAAGAACCACCTTTGAGGCCCACGGGGACAGGATACCGGTTGTCCACCTGCACGGGGTGGATTTTTCAGGCCCGACACCAAAGGATCATATTGGTCTGGACCGGCTGCCCGATGAGATGTTTGATTTGACAACCAAATTTTTGGCCTCTTATGAAGGGGTGGTTTCCTTGGAAGTCTTTAATCTTGAAAATTTGAACCGCTCCCTGGCGCGGCTTGCTAATGTTTTCGACACTATTCCACGGCTGAAATTATAAAAAATATAAAATTTCGGAATTATAGAGTCTATTGAGAAATTATCAGTAATCCACAAAATGCTTCCTAGAATGGTTTTATCCTTGATGCAGGAGAAGAGTTTGGACTGTCCCCTGCCGGAGAGGCTCGGTTTACAGATTGGATTAACAGTTTACAAAACAATCGTAAAATAAAAAAGAAGGTATTCCTTAATCAAAAAAGAATACCTTTTTTTTTTAATTATTGATCAAGAAATTTCAAAGCAGAACCAATGATATTGATTATTACAGGAAGAATATAGTCCGACATCACCTCTGTATTGGCATCCTGAGCTTTTATTCCCGGAACAAGGACGATATGGCTTAGAGGATATTTTTTAAGCGTTGATAATCTTGCAGTTGAAAAGCCTTCCTGGGTGACAATGACAAGCCGAGCATACCGGCTTCCGAATGTGGCCAATTCATCCAGGGCTGAATCAAAATGCGTTTCACTGGTAGCATCAATAATGACAAGGCAGTCCCGGTTTTTGTCATATTCCGGTTTTAAAACCGGCAGATACCATTGATCTTCAAATATAAACGGCAGGACTGAATCCGCTCGAAAGGGCATGGATGACTTCTGGAGAAATGCATCTACAGTTGCACCACCCAGGTATAGCTTTTCCCATGAACATATATCTTTTTGAGAATAGTACGTTTCCATTAAATTCCTTGGTTCAAGCTTTATATATTTTTCATTTACCAAGGGATCCACCATGACCAGATGGGAATATGCACTGATACCAAAGGTTTCACTCTCAAATTTCTGTCTTTTATGTTCGCGGAATTCCTTTTGCCAAAAAATGCAATTTCCTCGCAGGCTGGTGATAAAAAGTCTTTTTTTATAGGCCTGGTTTTCAGTGATCACCCTTTGAAGGGTCTGTCTTAGGCCTTTGTCCCCTAAGATGGTGTTCACTGCCGGTAAAAATAATTTAAAATGATCATTCATCTGCCGGCAACGACGGGGGAACTGATAGGACATGACCTTTGAAAAAAACAGGGACAAAGCAAAATAAACCTGTTCATATTGACAGGACAAATCCGGGTTCAAAAAAACATAAGTGCCAAAAGAGTCTGAAAATG
>PIVS01001193.1 GCA_003353855.1 Desulfobacteraceae bacterium | reverse complement strand
ACCAGGGTAAGGCCTTCAAAGGCGCCGGCCACCTTGGCAATCCCTTGTGCATTGGTGGTCAGATTAAAGAGAATTTTTCCCTTTTTGTTAACCCCTTCCACCCGGACATCTGCTATCGGCTTTGCCGTCTCAAGGCTCTGGACAAGGAATTGAAGGGACTGACTATATTTTTTAACATGGAGCCCCAGATCGCTGATGGTGAACCAGGCGCTGCTATACCTGTACTCATAAACCCCGGCCCCCTTTAACACGGCAAAATAGACCCCGGGTTTTGCCAGCTCCTCTATGTGGGTGATGGGAATGTTCACCTGGGAGCGCAGGTTTTTTTTGATCTCAAGATCCCACCGGCCGGAATAGACAAGATCGGCAGATTTTCTCAAATTCCGGCTCTGGTAATTAGAAACATAATCCTTCCTGGTAAAATTTTTCCTGAACTCCCCTAAAAATTCCGGTTTGACCCTGAAAAAATCGATGTCTGCCAGTGGAATATTCATGGAATTCACCGGAAGTCCCCTTGTCAGCTTTGAGGCCAGGACAAATCCATTACTGCCGAAACTGATACTGGGTGTAACTTCCCGGGTGGTAA
>PIVS01001192.1 GCA_003353855.1 Desulfobacteraceae bacterium | reverse complement strand
GATGATTACAATAATTGCAATTTTGCAGCACCGCTTAATTTTCCGGATTCTGAAGGATATGTGTTTCTGAAAGCCATGCGGAATTTTGACGACCTTTACGCCCTTGAACCGGCAAAGGGGGGTGTCTCTATTTTTCAGGATGGTATCTTTATCACCCAGACAGACACCTTGCTGCCGGAAGGCGCCCGGCAGAACGTGATCGGTCGGATTAACCTGACCGGGAAAGACAAGTGCGAGCTGAGCATGGACCGCAACCGGATTTTCTGGACCGAAAAACAGCTTCAGAACATTAAACGCAGGATACGCCTTGGAATGGTGGATCTGGCCAACCAGCTTCTGACAGATACCCAGGCAATGACCCCGCCCTTGAACATCACCCCCAGCCTGGTTAATCACCTGGCCATTTTCTTTGATTTCAACGAGATTGATGATGAGATGTACCACCGCCTGGGGCAGCCTGTCCGGAAAATAGTCGCCAAGCGATTCCGGGATTTTGTCCGCATAAACTTTGCCCATACCCGGAAAAACAACAATGTCCCGGAGGCGGACGGCTATGGAGAAAAATGGCAGCAAAAGATCCTGGCAGC
>PIVS01001191.1 GCA_003353855.1 Desulfobacteraceae bacterium | reverse complement strand
CATACATTGGAAAAAGGGAATTTTACCATCGGCTGGATAATGGGAGCCCAGTGAGCTGAGAGGTTCACGCTGGGTTCTGAGAGGGCCTGGAGGTGCGATTCCTCCGGGCTACTCACCTTGTCATATACCTTAAAAGCAAGAAAGCAGCCAACAGGGTTATGGATAGCATCACACATTTCATAACTGTAAAACTGAAGCTCAAGGTGAACCAAGAGAAAAGCACCGTTGGAAATGCATGGCGGAGCAAATTCTTAGGGTTTTCCTTTTACAAAAGGGATGGTCAACCCAAAATCCGGATTCACCAGAAAGCGATTAAACGTTTTAAGGAGAGGGTCCGGGAGTTGACCCACCGTAGCAGCGGTAAAAGCCTGTCACAGGTAATTTATAAACTTAACCTGTACCTGAAAGGATGGTGGAACTACTACGGCCTTACCGAAGGCCGGACCATATTCAGGTCCTTGAATGGGCGGATACTCAGGCGATTGAGATGTCTTGTCTGGACACAGTGGAAGAATCCCAGAACCAGAGTCCGCAACCTGCTCAAGCTCGGAATATTCCGCAGGGATGCCTTCTTATGCGGAAATGCC
>PIVS01001190.1 GCA_003353855.1 Desulfobacteraceae bacterium | reverse complement strand
GTTACAGCCAGTACAAACATCAAAGGAGCCTTGATATGTTTTCCTGCCATCTTTTGATTCATTCTTTAGAACCATTGGTTGACCACCTGGATATATAAAGCAATCATCCTGTTCGTTGTAAATAAAATCAGCCTTTGTGAGTTTGCGGTTTGATTCGTCCAGTGGAATATTGTTCTTCTTCTCTCCTTTGTCAGTTGCAACATATGCATTAATATCTGCTGCTTCCAAGGCTAAAAGATTATCACCAGACATATAACCATTATCAATGCTCAATTTTAAGGGTAACGTATTCAGGAATTTCATATCCGGTTTTTTCCTTAAGCCTTTTGTGACTCATAGCTTTATGTTTAGATGTATTTGCCTTAAAATTTGAACCGTCTAAACTTACATGTCCAAGGGATGCAAGACCTAATTCCATAGCTAACAAAACACTTTGCTTGAAACATTCATGAAAATAATCGGAATTATTCGTAAGATCCCAAAAAGTCAGTGGTGAGATGAATATATCGATTCGGCTGACTCAGTCATCTTAAATGCCATCACTTCGCACAAAGGAGGAATTTTATTTTTCTTATAAATCCGATCCGT
>PIVS01001189.1 GCA_003353855.1 Desulfobacteraceae bacterium | reverse complement strand
CCGACAGTCTACAATCAGCTGGGCCTGGTTTTCATTTCCAATTCTGATCCCATGCTTTATGACGATCCCCTTAAAAATTGTCTCTGTCTTTTGTTCATATCCCGCATCAATCACAATTTGGCTACCGGGTTTGAATTCATCGGAGTTGCTTAGGGGAAAATCCCCATTGACGATATCCCCGTCGAGCAAGACAATCCTTGCTTTGGGAACCTGATTGATTTTTTTACAAACCATCAAAGAAACAATTTTGTGGGTACCATCCATTTCCTTTCCATTGCAGGAGATACTAAGGCTGATCAGACCGCTGCCGTCAATTTTAGGGGAGTTTGTCATTGTTTACCTTAAAGGGGGAAACCAGACCCGGGTGCCTGATTTTATCCTCCTGAAATTAATAATATTGTTTGCCCTGGCAACTTTTGCATAATAAGAGGCATCTTTATATATCCTATAACAGAGCAGGGGCAGGGAGTCTCCTTCCCTGAAGATCACTGAATGGGAAAGATCCGGGGAGGATTTGTTGGCTTTTTTGGCCTCTTCTTCATTGCTGATAAAACTTTCAAAGGAAAGAGCTGCCCAGGCCCTTAAAGAT
>PIVS01000679.1 GCA_003353855.1 Desulfobacteraceae bacterium | reverse complement strand
TTGACAAAACAAACAGGACCTGGAAAAACCTCAAGGAAAATGTATGTAAACTGGGATTACACCCAGAGGAAAATAATATGGAAATTGCCATGCGGGCAGCTGAGAACGAGCCCTTTGGAGTGGGGATTTTTTTCCAGGATAAGGAACGTTTGAGTTACCAGGATACCCTGAGACACTTGAACCGGTAACCCCGGCCAAAAACAGCCCATTGGAAAAATATCTTGCAGAGTAGATATTTTTTTGATTTTGTGTAAATTTAATTTAACTGTTTTATATCTAATTGGTATATATCTGTCTGATATATATCTTGTAACTATAAGCTAATAGGCCTGTTGGACGAGAACGAGCTTATTGTGGGTTTGGTAATAGGAGAGGATAATTTGGCGGGACAGGATTGGCATTAAAATGGGGAGTTGCCTATTTTCAAATATATTCGATATCCGTTATCTTTCTGCTTACGGCAAATCTTTTGATCATCTATCGTGTGGTCAGCTCCCATGGCACCGAGGTGTTGGCGACCCTGGGAATAGGATTTCGCATTGTCCAGTCCATTTATCTTCCCAGTGTTGCTCTTTCAGAGGCCATGGCTGCAATGGTGGGATAGAATTATGGGGCGAGTAATCATATCCGCATCGTTTCAACCTTCTGGACGGGATGGCGTATCAGTTCTCTCATGGTAACTGGTACCATTATGTACTGGATGTTTCCAGCCTTCTTTATTGGCCTATTCACCAAAGATCCCATAATAATCCATTACGGGATTATCTATTTAAAAATTATCTCCCAGGCCAATATAGCCGTTGGAACAATTTTAATGGTTTCATCCGTATTGCAGGGATTGGGGAAACCTTTCTTTGTGTGACCTGGCTCAACCGGTATCTTAAAAAAGAACGGTATCTTTTGAGCTAGGGCTTAACCCGGATCAACCGCACCGCATCCAGACGCAGTGCTGCCCGGGACAGGTGAGCAATTAATTCTTTTAAATTTTCCCTGGCAATTCTTATCTCATCTTTTTGAATATTCGGGTTTATTTTTTTCAATGCGATTAGCCTTGTTGCTTCTTTGCCAATGGTTTTTAAAATCTGTTCCCTGGAGGTCGCCATAATTTGGTCTGCCTTTTTCTGGGCCAGGATTTTGCTTTGGGAAAGCAGTTCAGGAATTAACTGGGCCTTGATTTGTTCAAATTCCATGAACCAACTCGGATCATCCTGTTCAATGCGACTATTGAAATTTGGAAAAGGGTCTTTATCACTATGGTTTTCTCCCAAATGACTGACAAGTATCCGGATGGGTTCGGCAGACAGAAACTGCTCCATGTTCAAGGCTGCAGGGGCCACACATTCAAGAACAAAAATAGATTCAAGAAAAAGCCCAGGGCTTGATTCCTCTTTAATACAGGCAGTGGATGAGATTCCCTCTCCCTTTGTAATGAAAAAATCAAAGGCCAGGTTCACAAAGGGGTGATCCCAGTTAAAAAAACCAAGATCTTCCCTGGAAATGGCGGTCTGCCGGTCAAAGGTGATCACCTCTCCGTGGCGGGGCAGGGCAGGAAACTCTTCGTCCACAGGCCTGTCCATATTAAGCCGGATGATTTTTTCTCCTTTATGGCCGACGGTTTTGTCCATGTCAATGCCGTAATGCGCCAAAAGGGTTTCAAAGAGCCGTTCCAGGGTGGGGTCCTGGTCCATATCCCGGACTTTTTTGATCAAGGCCTTTGCAGGACCCGGTTTAAAAGAGTTTAGCTCCAGCAGAATGTTTTTTCCCAGGGTTAATTCCTGCTGGGTCTTGGCGGTGTAGCGGGCAGCTGTTTCCAGCAATTCTTCCAAGACCTTTAAAGCAATTTTTCCCAGGGCGCAGGTCTCTTGGATCAGGCGGTCCAGCCTCTCTTCAAATTGTTTGAATATTGCATGGGCCCCATTGATATTTTTTTCAAACATGTTAAGTCCCTTCATATACCAAAGGGCAAATATTTCCCCCACTGAATCCGATACAAAGGGAACAATAATTTGGATTTCATGTTTCTGCCCGATACGATCCACCCGGCCGATTCGCTGTTCCAAAAGTTCCGGATTTTCAGGCAGGTCAAATAAAAAAAGGTGATGAACAAATTGAAAATTCCTGCCTTCGCTGCCGATTTCAGAACAGATCAGGAGCCTTGCCCCCTCTTTCCTTGCAAACCAGGCTGCATTCCGGTCCCGTGAAATCAAACTCATGGTTTCATCAAATTTGGCCGCATCAATTGTCAGATGGGCTTTTAATGCCCGGTCAACGGCTTCTACCTTGGTCTTGGAGCTACAGATAACCAGAATTTTTTCCGGTTTGATTTTTTTGGCAAGGGCTGCCAGGCAGGCAATCCTGGGATCTTTTGCCAACCCTTCTTTGGGCAGGCTATTTGGATTTTCATATTCCCGGTTGATCCATCGAATCTGTTC
>PIVS01001188.1 GCA_003353855.1 Desulfobacteraceae bacterium | reverse complement strand
GCCTGCATGGCAAAGGGCCCAAAACTTGAGTTCCCGGTTACCGGTATCAAGGTTACACTTGAAGATGGTGGTTTTCATGCGGTTGACTCCTCTGAAATGGCCTTCCAGGCCGCTGCCAGGGGAGGATTTCTTGAGGGCTACGCAAAGGCCAAACCGGTTATCATGGAACCCATCATGAAGGTGGTTATTGAAACCCCCAATGAATTCCAGGGCGCCTGCATGGGACTGATCAACCAGAGAAGAGGAATTATCCAGGGTTCCCAGGAAGAAGGGGTCATGTCTGTGGTGGAATCCCAGGTTCCCCTGTCTGAGATGTTCGGTTTTTCAACCGTCCTTCGGTCCGGAACCCAGGGCAAGGCACAGTTTACCATGGAGTTTTCCTCTTACAAACAGGTTCCCCTGTCCGTGGCTGAAGACATTGCAAAAAAGAAAGCAGACGAAAAAGCTGCTAAAAATAAATAAGACCCTTACTTAAAGAGAGGAATTATGCTTAAAAAAGATCTCATTCTCAAAAGCCCGGTTGAAAAAGCCATTGGCATTGAAAATATAGCAAACGGCCAATTTGGTGCGGTTCTTTCCCGGGCAGGCGT
>PIVS01000152.1 GCA_003353855.1 Desulfobacteraceae bacterium | reverse complement strand
ATTGCGCCAGGCCCAGAAGCATGAGGCCATCGGTAACCTTGCCGGCGGGATTGCCCATGATTTTAATAATATTTTATCTGGAATCTTTGGGTTCTGTCATCTGGCCCAAGTGCACATCAACAATCCGGAAAGGGCAAAAGGCCATCTTGGCAACCTCATGAAAGCTGCCCGTCGAGCTACTGAACTGGTCCGGCAGATTTTGTCCTTCAGCAGGCAGACAGACCAAAAAATGCATTTGACTCCAGTGCTGCCGGTGGTGACAGAGGTGTCAAAATTACTTCGGTCCTCTTTGCCATCCACCATTGAGATACAAAACCGGTTCAACTCCACCTCTTTGATTGAGGCCGATCCCACCCAGGTCCATCAGATGGTGATGAATCTTGGTACCAATGCCTATTATGCCATGAAGAAGACCGGGGGCCGGCTGACGATACAGGGACAGGAAATGAATGTGCAGGATTCGGGTCAGATGCCTCTCCCTGAAATGATCCCGGGAAAATATCTGATGCTGGAAGTCAAGGATACGGGTGAGGGCATGAGTCCGGCGGTCCTGCAAAAAGCTTTTGACCCCTATTTTACCACCCGTGCAAAAGGCCATGGGACCGGTATGGGATTGGCTCTGGTCCGTTCTATTGTGGAAAGGCACAGGGGATACCTGGCCATTGACAGCAGATTGGGCAGGGGGACAAGTGTGAGGATTTATCTGCCCATATCCGACAAGAAGAGAATAAAAAAAGATGAAAATATCGATCTTACCATAAAAGGGGGGAGCGAACAGATAATGTTTGTGGATGATGAAGCTGATATTTGTCGGTTCACCCGGGGGTTGCTGACGGATTATGGATACCGGGTATCCATTTATCGGGACAGCCTTGATGCCCTGTCAGCGTTTCAGGCGGACCCGGAATCCTATGATCTGGTTATCACTGATATGATCATGCCAAAAATGAAAGGGGTGGTACTAGCTGAAAAGATATTGGCAATCCGCCCCAATCTGCCTGTTCTGCTCTGTTCCGGGTACCTTGATGATGCGTCGGAACAAGAGACGCTCAATATTGGTATCCAAAAATGTCTTCTTAAACCGGTACCCAGCCGGACTCTTCTGATGCTTATCCGAAAAATATTTGATGATAAAAACAGATAAGGGCGTCTTGTCTACAGATCTGCCAGGTCAATGCCGCCTGAATTTTTATATTGTATCTTTTCGGGGAAAACTGATACCATGTAACCCAGGCAGGGCTGGATTAATGATTTCAAAAATATACGACCTGTTTGGGAGAATAAAAGATGAAAACCATTGAAGTGAAGATAACAGCAGAATTCAAGATTCCAGATGAGTGGGAAATTATAGATCATGTACCTGATTCTTCATTCCCCGAGAATATAATCACCGTGTTGAAAATCAATGATGAATATTATGATTTTTTCCCGGAATGCCTGATGAAAGTTGAGGCACCTGAGACGGTGGTATGGTCGGCTGATGAAGGTAAGACAGAAGATGTTATTGACTGCATGAGCCAGTTTCGGGTCAGGATGCAGGAAAAAAAATAAATTTTATCCCCTACCCCCACCGCCCAATAAGGTTTCAAGCTTTTTTTGGGTGGTGCCTTCCTCATTTTAAAGGCATGTTTTTTATTCCATCGACACTCACCTGGCAATTAAACGATATACTGCCAAAGGGGTGCAGAAGACTGGTCAGCCCAGGCGAACCAGTTACCATGTGAATTGGTCCGCTGGGGGCAAAGAGGTTAAAGCAGGATAATTTCAGGGGGCCTATGACAATGTTTCAAAAATTTGACCAGATTCCGGGGTGCAATGCTGGTGGTTGCGGTATTGACCAGGGGATGGAAATTAAGTAACTCATTTTCCATCATCTCCTCATCCAGGATAACCGTGACCTCATGGGCCTTTATATTTACGGCAGCAAAGGGTGTGACTGCGCCTGGAATAACTCCCAGGGCCTCCATGAGCAAATCGGGTTTTCCAAATGAAGGGCTTTTTGCCCCAATTTTTTTAGCCAGTTCCTTTATCCTTATGGGCTTGTCCGACAGGGTGACCACTAGAAACAGGTTTTTCTTTTTGTCCTTGAAAAACAGGTTTTTACTATGAACGCCTTCTATGCCTTCATGGTGCAGGGCCGCCTCTTCAACGGTAAAGACTGCGGGGTGTTCATGGTTGGTAAATTCGATATCAATATCTGACAATATTTTGAGCAGTTCTTCCTGGGTTCGTAACATGGTTTCCTCTCTTTGTGCATTCTCCAGTGTGGATAAGCAGTTAAAAATAATTGATATAAATAAGCCTGACAATGGTTAAAAAGACCATGGTCCGAAAGATGGCAGCGCCCTTGCGTATAAAGGTTGCGGCCGAGGACAGGGTGCCGGAACTGCCCTGGAGCTTGTTGGTGCCGAGGGTGAGCTGGGGAGGCATCCCCAGGGACAACAGCACGGGCAGGGAAATAAGGCCGCCGCCGCCGCCGGTAATGGAATCCACAAAACCGCAACAAGACCGGTGAGAAAAAGCAGTATGAAGCCGAAGAGCGAAAGATGAAAATCCATTGGAAAGATCCTCAATTATAAGTCGGTCAGGGTCCCATTGGGAAACCATGGCACCGGACTTTATTTAATTTTTTCTTTGGTGTCAAGTTCAAAGACTCTCATGTTTCAGACTGTTTTTTTTCTCCCAGGGGAACTTGGCATACGGGAATGGGCTCCATCTTGTGCTTGTTGGCCAGATTGAATTTGTTATAAATGGACAATACCTCTTTTTGCCGGGCAGTTGGTTTTTGGGGGATATCAATTTTTGGCCGGGTATCGGGGATTTTTTGTGAGGACAAATAGTCCATGGCCCATTCCAGTTCGGCATAGGTGGCACCTATCTGGCTTTCATCTGTGCGGTCATCTTCCCACAGGCCGTCTGTGGGAGGGGCCGTTAAAATATCCTGCTTGATGTTTAGGAATCGGCCAATGGCATAAACCTGGGATTTCATCAGGTCGGCAATGGGGGAGATATCCACTCCTCCGTCACCGTATTTGGTATAAAACCCCACCCCAAAGTCCTCCACTTTGTTGCCGGTACCGGCCACCAGCAGACTGTGGTGGGAAGCAAAGGCGTAGAGGGTCATCATCCGGAGGCGGGAGCGGGTATTGGCCATTGTCAGATCATCCTGGATCTCTTTGGGGAAACTTTTCTGCAGCTGTACAAAGGCAGGGGTCAGTTCCATATCAATTCCCCTGACATTGTTATGAGATTCTTCAAGCCAGGCAATATGGTCAGCAGATCTTGACACCTGGTTTTCTGCCTGAAGAATGGGCATGTTCAGGGCCAGGACGTTCTTTCCTGTTCTGGCGCAGAGACTTGAGGTTACGGCAGAATCTATTCCGCCGGACACCCCTATGACAAATCCGTTTAAACCCGATTTTTCCACATAGGTTTTGAGCCAGTTGACAATATATTCCACCACCTCGGTTGTTTCCATGATTTATTCCTTAATGTATTTAAGATTGGATCATTTATTCTTTGTCCCATGGGCCTTTTATAATGAAACAAACCCTTTGTTGTCAATCTAACTTTTTCGCTTTCATGGTGGATTCGGCAGCCGGTGCTGTGGAGGGTGTCAAAGCTGATATCCAAACAGGTCAGCTGCCAATGGATGATCCGGATATGATATCCCCGGCTAAAGATCAGAGTTATCCCCCCTGGATACTGCCCTCTCTCATGGTGGGGTTTCTGTTGTTCGGCCTGGCGCAGGATTCGGCATTCCCTGGCCGTGTTGTCTTATATATTCATATAAAATAATGGATGCGGCCACGCTGACGTTCAGGCTCTGGGATTTGCCGTACTGGGGAATGGTCAGGCGCTTGATTTCCGGGAACAGGTCCGGCTCAAAACTGATCCCGTACTCTTCATGGCCAAAGATAAAGGCGCTTTTTTCGGGCAGAGGAGTATCCATCACCGGGGCCCCCTGTCCCGGTTCAAGGATATAGGGGGTATACCCTTTGCCAATGATGTCTGTATAACAAGGGAAAAATTCGGTGTGGAAGACTGCCGGAACCCATTTAAAGGCCCCCATGCCCGGTGCCGGATCAAAAAAATCAATGCCCACCAAATGGATTTTATGACAACCAAAGGCTTCGGCACTTCTGAAAATTTTACCGATGTTATAGGTGGGTTTGAGGTTATCCAGCACAATGATGCAGTCATGGATTCCCGGTGTGGCCAAATAATTTTTATTCCGCTGTCGCCGGAACCGTCTCTTGGCCATTTCCCGTTCGGATCTCATCATCTGTCTGACTTTATGGGGTCCCATTCTATACCTCATATGAATCTGGTTTCTACATTCTTACCCCGGGCTGAACCAAGGCCGGGAAAGGGTACATTATCATGGAACCTATACACTGTTGATGGGAAAATTGCAAAACAGGGGCTATTCTACTTGACACAGGCCGACCTCAAGATTAAAATAATTGAAGCCTAATCTAAGAAATTAGAAATAAATTTTTTCTTTTGCAGAATAGCTGCTCAGTTCGACTGCCTTTATCGAATGTTTCAATCTACCATGAGCAATGTCGATTTTGCCAATGATCTGGATTGCCAATACATATTAAACATTTTAGAATCATTGCATCTCCGGCATTTTTCATTTTTTGGAAAAGTAGTGAACACTCTTTTAAGGAGGACAGCCATGAGAGTACAACCCAAAAAAATAATGTGTGCGGTTGATTTTTCGTATTTTACCGGTGAGATTCTTGCCTATAGTATTGCATTGTGCAAGGAGTTTCACGCAAAGCTGTTTCTGGTTCATGTTACCATTGATGTCACCATGCTTTTGGAGCATAATGAAACTTTTCTCGATGGGGAAACGCTTCATAGGCTGCATATCAGAAATGCAAGGAAATCCCTTGAGGATCTGGCAAAAGAGGTGCCCACAGAATATGAAATTGTCCTCAGCAAGGGAGATCCGGCCGATGAGATCCGTGGAATTGCCTTGAAAGAAAAAATAGATATGGTCATCACCGCCACCCACGGGAAATCAGGGATTAAACGATTGTTGATCGGTTCTGTCACGGAAAAATTGATGAAAACCATTCACTGCCCATTACTGGTACTGCACACCCAGGACCATGATTTCATACCCCGGCGCGGTAATGAAATGAAGCTGAAAAAAGTTCTGGTGGGATGTGATTTTTCATCTGATTCCAAACTTGCATTTGACTATGGACTCAGCCTGGCACAGGAATACCAGGCAGAGCTTTACCTGGCACATGTAATTAAACCGACAGAGTATATTGAATTAAAAGCCTCTGACTATATCAATGTCATACCCGTGGGTTATGTTCACTGGGATAATTCCTATTATTTTGAAATCCAGAAAAAAGTGACGGAGGAAAACCAAAGAAGAATGAGTAAGCTGTGTGGCCGCTTGGAAAAACAGCTCTATTTTATGCTTCCCGAAGATTGCAGGAGCTGGTGTACCCCCCACACCACCCTGCTTACGGGGGAACCCTATAAAGAGTTAATCAGGTATGCCAGGGAACAGAAAATTGACATGATTGTATTGGGGATTCGCGGCCATACCCTTTGGGAAAAACTATTGGTGGGTTCCACCACAGATCGGGTTATCCGCCACGCACCTTGTCCGGTGCTGGCTGTCCGGCCAATGGATGATAGCGAATAATTTTTTTATATGTTTTTCAGGCTTCAAATAATAGTATGATTATTTAAAGGAGTTGGTCATGATTAGAATAAAAAAAATACTCGCACCCACAGATTGTTCTGAACCTTCATCAGATGCCTTATTTTATGCAACAGGGATTTCAAAAAGCTTGAAGTCTGAGCTGATTGTGCTAAAGGTGTTTTCCTCTCCAATTGAAACCATCGAAAAGGGCATACTAATCAGGGATTATAATCTGCTTGAAAACAGGCCCGAGCAGATCCTGGAAATTGAGGGGTTTTGGAATCGTTTTGCAGAGAGTGGCATTAAACCAAGATTTGTAAGCATGATTGGAGATCCCTTTGATGAAATTCTACGGTATTCAAAAAAACATTTAATTGATATGATTGTTATGGGGACCCATGGCTATAGCGGTTTTAAATACATTTTTATGGGAAGTGTGGCAGAAAAAGTGGTTCGGTATTCTTTAATTCCTGTACTGACCGTTAAACAAAAAAGTTTTGAATATCGTCAAGCAGAAGAATAGGTATGGTTTTGAACAAACCACTCAGGAAAACAAAGTTATTAGAAAATAATAGCAGGATCCTCATTCTGGGAGGGGGTGCTGCAGGATCTTTTTTCGCCATCCACCTACTCAGGGAAGCAAAAAAGATTGGCAAGGATGTACAGGTCACAATCATTGATCAAAGGATCATCTATGAACCTGACAAGATTTCATTGAAACTAAAGGGCTGCAATTCCTGCGCCGGTGTGATTTCACCCAGATTATACAATGGCTTGGTTAAAACTCATATTAAGCCGCCCTGTGAAATTATCTGCGAAGAATTCACCCATATATGGCTCCATGGACTTTGGAAAAATTTTCCCCTTAAAGTTCCTTCAGGTCAGAAACTATGTTCGGTCTTCAGGGGCAGCCTTCCCTATGACAGGGAAAATTGTTCACAGGGGTTTGATACTTTTCTTTTAAAAAAGGCTGTGGAAGAAGGGGCATCAATAATGCCAGGGATAGCCCAGGCCATTCAGTATACACCTTCCCGCCGGCCGTGCCTGATTGTAAAAACAGGTTCAGGGGAGATCTTCTCCATTGAATCTGATTTTCTATGCATTTCCACTGGAATTAATGCTTCCAAAAATATTAAGGAAAACTTACTTTTCAATTCATACCAGAAAATCAACCCTCCCTTCAAGCCGCCGGAGGCCAGGCCGACACTTGTGGTTGAGATAAAACCCGGCCGGGATTACCTGAAAAAATACATGAATAAAGAGCTTTACCTCATTGTGTCCGGTTCAAAAATATTAGGGCTTGAACATATCGCCCTTGTTCCCAAGGGAGATTATCTCACCATAGCCCTTGTGGGAGAAAGCATTGACAGGGCCTCCTTACCCGAGGAGACCGGACAGATTATCAGGGCCTTCCTGTCTATTGCCCATATTCAAGCTATTCTGCCCCGTCTTGACAATACACCCATTGCCTGTGCATGCAATCCGTTTATGGCTGTAACTCCGTCTAAAAATCCCTTTGAAAACAGGATATCAATGGTGGGAGATGCCCTTGGAGCCAGGCTTTACCGTGATGGACTTTATTCAGCCTTTGTCAGTGCACAATCCCTTGCACACACCGTGGTTCACAAAGGGGTGGATAAAAAAAGCCTGGAACATGCAAATAATTGGGTTCTGAAATGGCTGGAAAAGGATAACCGTTACGGGAAAATTGTTTTTGGTCTGGTTCAAAATGCCTTAAAATCAAGGATCCTGAGCAGAATACTTTATCAAACCTTTGCAACTGAGATGAAATCCCAAAGAATGGGAAAATGGCCCATGGGAAATGTTCTATGGAAGATTGGAAGCGGATCTGCCGACTATGAAAACCTAATTGGCGAAATATTCAGTCCCAGGGTTTTTAGCTCTTTTCTGACCGGTGCATTCAAGACATTCAGGAACGTTTTCACGGAAATGTTTTTTGGTTTAAACTGGGGAACCTATGGCAGATATCCCGTTGTAATCCTAAAGGGAAAACGGGATTATATTAAGCAGTCAATCCAAGCCTCCCTGGGAATAAAATTGGATGATGCTCCGGAAATGGAACGGATGTATGCAATAAAGATAAGGGCTTCATCCATGAGGATATTTGAAGAGCTGGGCAAATTCGGAGAGGCCGGTGCCAGGTTTCTCCGGCTCAGGTTTGTGGATGTAAAAAGGATTTGCGGGTTACCCAACCAGGTGGGATCTATCGTCAGGTATTGTTCGCCAATAATTCCTATTTCCATGGATATCCGTCTGGTCCGGTCTATTCCAGGTAAAACCTTGTTATATGAGCCCCAGGAACTCTTTACAAAACAGGGCATACTTCTTTTTGATATCACCCCCACCAAAGATGGGAATAACCGGCTGGTTATCTATACTGCTTTTGATTTTAGAAAAGGCAGGGGGGGGGGCGGCAGACTCTTTTTTAAACTGTTTAAACTTTTGTTCCCTGATTATGCCCATGATGTGGTGTGGAACCATGCCATCTGCTGTATAAAGGCTGAGGCCGAGGGCAATTAATCAATCAGGAAAAGCGTCTGATCGGTAAGATGGTTCAATACGCTCGCAGACACGCTTCCGAGCAGCCAGCGTTTGATTCCGGAAAGACCGCGTTTTCCCATAATAACGGTCCCATACTTTTTCGTTTTAATTGTTTCAACAAGGGTTGAGGCTATATCCGATTTTGCCGTAATCACTTTCAAAGGAATGTTCTCATCAAAATCAGTGATTTTTTTCATTTTTTTCCATTGCGGTTCAACCGTGCCGGACCGGCCTGTCACCACATGGATAAAACTGAAACTAAAGCCCTTTTTTTGCATTAAGGTCCGGCGCACAAATATCATCACCAATAAGGTTGCAGGGGAGAAATCAACCGGTACGATAACATTCTGCAGGTATTTATTCACCTGAATCCTTGCCATCACCTTGCCGCGCTGTTTATAAAGCAGCCGTTCACGCCAGGGTTCGCCGTGGTTTGAACCGATGAAAACCTGGCCGTGTCCATTGTCGGCAATTTTATCCAGTAAACTGTTTTCCCAGTTATGCCTATGTTCCCTGATAACATACTTTAAGGGGGCATTGGTGAAACCAAGGGGATCGATTCTGGCTTGTATCCATCGTATGAAATTCATTTGGGCTAAATCAAAGGCTTTGTCTTCCATGAATGTCTTCAAAGTTATGATACTAGGATATGACAGCCCCTTTATGTCCGGTGCGATGAGAGGCCATGCCTGTTTAAAGGTTTGTATATCCCCAAGGTTGCATATCACCCACAGGGCTTTATGGTTCCGTGTTAACAGCCGATGTTCAAGTCGGGTTCTGTCCTGGATTAATTGAGGCCAGCGGCTGCAATTGAAGCCCTGTTCCAATACCACTCTTTTCAGGCATTGGTTGCAATTAACACAGGTTATTATTTTCTTGTCCCCATGAATGGCTTTTTCCACCCACAAAGGATCTGTTCTCAAAGGGCGGCCGAGGCCGATTAATTCGGTAATGCCCTCCCTGATCATTTTATCGGCCAAAGAGGGCGTTGTTATCCTCCCCGAGGCAATGGTCGGAATACCCACCCTGGTCTTGAGTTTTTTCATCTCATATTTAAGGTATGATGTTTTTGACATTTTTTTTAAGGCCCCGGGAGAAAATATGGAATTATAAGTTCCTGCAGAAGCTGAAAGGTAAGAGATACCCGCCTTTTCAAGAAGGCTTGCAAAAGCCAATGCTTCGGGCAGGTCAACACCGTCGGGTACCCATTCCCTGAGAATAATCCTGAACCCCAGTGGAACTCCCCTGGGAACACGATTTTTCACCTCCTTTATTACTGCAAGGGGAAATGCGGTTCTCCCCTGAAAATCTCCTCCAAAACCGGTTTTTATTTGATTGGTAAAAGAGGAAAGATATTGGCATAAAAGATATCCGTTTGCTCCATGGAGTTCGATCATGTCAAACCCGGCTTGGACAGCCCTTAACGCTGCCGAACCGAAATCCTTGATTACCCTGTCCCGGTCCTGGTCAGTCATGGCTTGCCGCCAGGCTTTGAGCTGATTGATAAAGTGGCGGGTGAGGCTTAATCGCTTTTCAAAGGGAAAAAACTCCATGAATCTCTTTAATGATTCCACATTAAAGGTTAAATTCGAACTGGTGATGGGAGATGGCAAAAGCGGGCGATTGGTTTTAGCAAACCGTCCGGCATGGTTCAGTTGAAGACAGGCAATGGCTCCCTTTTGTTTTATTGCCGTTGCCAGCCTGGCCAGTCCCGGGATAAACTCATCTTTGTCTGCTCTCAGGTTGAACCTTGAGACAATCCCGTCCTTGGCAACGGCGGTATTTGCAACAATGACCATACC
>PIVS01000151.1 GCA_003353855.1 Desulfobacteraceae bacterium | reverse complement strand
GGCTTCGCTCATCAGGCTGATCCCCGGGGAAGAAGAGGTGGTCATCACCCGTTCCCCGGCACCTGCCGCGCCAAAGATCATATATCCTACGGCAACTTCACTCTCTCCCTGGAGGAAAACACCGTCCACTTCGGGAAGGCGCTTTACCAGGTATTCGGCAACCTCTGACTGAGGAGTGATGGGGTATGCAAAATAATTTTTACATCCCGCTCTGATGGCTGCTTCACCGATTGCCTCATTTCCTTTCATTAACACTTTTGCCATTGGCTTTATCCTTATTTAAGTCGTCTGGGTTTCATCGATACGGATGGCAACATCCGGGCACACAATACAGCAGATGGTGCAGTGAATACAATCTTCCGGTCTTGCCTGATAGACCGGAAAATGTCCTTTTGCATTTATCTTGTCAGTGATTTCAAGGACGTTTTTCGGGCAAAAGTTGACACAGAGTCCGCAGCCTTTACACCGTTCGGAATCAACAATATGTTCGTGGGCCATACAAAATACTCCTTATTATATCAAGTGCTTTTCCAGGGTGGTACCAGTTTTCTGTCAATGGTCAGTACCGGGCAATGAAACCGGTTCATATCAAGTTGGGGTATCATCCGGGATGAAGCCGTTATGAATTTAATGGGCAGACCGGTGGCATGGGATATCTCCTTAATAAATCGATATCCATCTAAGATGTGTTCCGGTGTGGTTTCGTCAATGAGATTGGCATTGGAGACAAGTCCTGTGATCTTTAATTTTGATGATGCCTCAATCTCCTCTTTTATTTTAAGGCAGCCATCAATTGTTTCGGTGAAGGGCCGAAGAGGATTTATAACCTGGATCATGTGAACGGTTTGTTGGCTCAGATACTTTCCAAGGGCTGCTAAAACCGTTACTCCCACGTCATCGCCGCCGGCATCCAGGATGGTTAATTCAGCGGGCTGTCGGATCATACCCGCCACAGCAGGAGCGAGAATGGGCAGGTCTGCATGCATGTACTTCTTGTCGGGCAGTACCACTTCAACCCCCAGTTTTTCAAGGAAAACTCTTACCTCCCGTGTTCTGAAATAGGGGTTGACCAGATCCAGATCGGCAATTTTGACCTGCATTCCCTTTAGTCTGGATTTAGCAGCAAGGTTTACGGCAGTTTCTGTTTTGCCGCTTCCGTAATTCCCGCAAATAACGACAATTCCATTCATATCGATTTTCAAGTATCAATCCTTAAACTATTAATCCACTCCGTTTCGGAGCTCTAAGTTTAGTTTTAGTAAATCTTGTTTGCTTAAACTATAAAAGCGCCATATTTATCCTTTGTCAAGATCTTTTATCATGCATCCATAATCCAACCAGTCATTTAAATCAGATTATGCCTTGTTTTGCAAATATTTTTTAAGGGAACGTCAATTATTTAGAGGATGCTGCAATGGCTTTGATTTCTTCTTTTGTCAGGCGTCTTCCCAGGGAAATGCTTTGGGTTTTTATGGCTGTTGTGATGGTGGAAATTATTTTTTTATCATGGGGGATGCTGTTAAGGTTCAGGTATTTTTGAACCAGGGCCTGGCCGCAGAGCAGGTTTAAAAAAAATTTTTCTCCGGCCATGGCGCCGAATTCCCCTTTGGCATGGGTTCCGGCCACATGGGTATGCATTGCCTCCCCAAATGCGGGAGTGTTGTATTGGATCAGATGATGGCCTGTCTGTTCCCTGACAATACCATCCACATATCCATAGTATTTTCTGAACAATTTTAAGTTGTTCGTGTCAACTTTTAGTTCCAAGCCCTGGTCTCTGAGCTGTTTGGCTGTGGTAAAAAGATCTCCTATCCCGTTCCTTTCGCCTAGGCCCAGGGCAGAGACTTCCAGAACCGATGCCCCGGCAAGGATGCCCATGATGGAGTTGGCAGATGCCATTCCCATGTCATTGTGGCAGTGGACTGCAATTTTAGTCCCCAAAGGCAGGGCTGACAGATCCTTGATCCTGTCATGGAGCTGATTGGGGGCCATGATACCCGAGGTGTCGGGCAATGAGAGGATATCTATTTTAAGGTTTTGGCTCAGAAACCGGGCGCACCTTGCCAGCAGATCAAGGCTAGTTTTACCGATATCCAGCATGGCAATGGAAATCATTGCCCCTGAACGGTGGCTGCGAACAATGCCGATGCTCGCCTCAATTTCCCGGAACAACCTGGTCAATTCCTTGTCAGTGATGGTGTTTTTGACCTGGAGATGGAAGTGGGGGTCGTCGATGCCGGTCTCACAAAGTATTTTGGCGTCGGGAACAAAGGCACGGCCCAGGGCGGCAGTGCGGATTCTGAAATTATTTTTTTTTGCATGGGCAGCAAGCAGGGTAACAATCTTAGCCTCAATGGGGTGGGCAGACGGGTAACCGGCCTGGCAGATGTCAATCCCAAGGGCTTCCTGGAATTCAAGTATTTTTATCCTCTGTTGAAGGGAAAAAACAAGGCCCTGGAACTGCATGCCCTCCCTCAGGGTTTCGTCAATGACAAGGATTTTTCGGCCAAAATTTTTATCCGGCATAGTTTTCCTTTGGAGGGTTGAAATATCCGTGGATCAGGTCTGGAAATTCCCGGCTCAAGGTTTCGATCAGCCTTGCCATGCCCGTCGGGCTGCCTCCGTCTTCAGCTATTGTCATGAGACGGAGGTATCTTTTGGGGTCAAAATTCAGGTTTCTCCACTGGATCATATCAATGCCATGGGTGCGGATAAAGAGAACAAGGGCATCCACTTCCTTTTGTGAATCAGTAAATCCAGGACAATTCAAATAGTTGATGGAAACAAATTTCCCTTTTTCCTTGGCTGTTTTTATACTTTGGAGTACATCTGAAAAGTCATAGTTGGGCCTGAAGTAGGCCTGGTAACAGTTTTCCCGCACCGAGTTCATGCTCACCCGCATGGAATCGAGTCCTGCCTTGCAAAGGGTTTTTACGTGATCCGGCAGGCTGCCGTTGGTGTTCAGGTTGATGGTGCCCCTGTCTGTTTCTTTTCGGATCATTTCAATGGCAGGGGCAATGGCCTTTACCGCGGTCAAAGGTTCTCCTTCGCATCCCTGGCCAAAACTCATCACCGCTTTTTTGACCCGTGATATATGTTCAAGGGAAACCTGGGCAATTTCCTGTGGGCTGGGGGTAAAATTGATGCGGTCCTGGCAGGCGCATAAATTGTTTTCCGTCTGAAGAGAGATACATCCCATGCAATTGGCATTGCAAACAAGGGAGGTGGGAAGGGGGGCTTCATACCGCCTTAAAAAGAAATTTTTCCCGGCCGGGCATCCGTATTGGAGGGCACAGGTTTCAAGGTGACGCATGAGACGGTTGTCAGGATAACTCTTTTTGAGTTGGTTTACCCCTTTTACAACGCCTTCATGGGGCATTTGCCTGAGATCCTGGCGGGGCTCTGTGTCCACAAGGATGGCCGCCGACCGAAAGTCGTTTTTGCCAAATCCCACGGCGCCATAGGAAAAAAGGGGCAAGGGGTTTTCAATTTCGGCATCGTCATAGGCACAGACATGCTGATTTACATATCCCGGGGAATTAAAAACCCCCACAGGATAGATTTTTTCCTTTGGGTCATAGGGGTTGAATTGGATGACTTCAAACCGGTTTGTACCCACATTAAATACAATGGGGCGACGGTGGGGCAGCATCATGAGTTCACTGCCATGGGGCATGTCGCAGGTATCGGTCTTGGTCAGTATCGTCAATTTATCCCCTGACATACCAACGGCGCCATAGCCTTCCAGTTCAAAAATTTCTCCGTTCTCTGCAGCCACAACAGCCGTGAGGATCTGCTTGTTAATATATGCGATACTCTTCACCTATTTTTGTAAATTATTAATCATAGGATAGATATACCAGAACAAGATTTTATTCTCAATATTCTTATCTGAAACCCCCGAATGAAGTCATGGGCGGTATTGAAAATCAATGCATCAATTAACGAAATCGGGAGCAATTCAGGCAAAGGAAGAACCATTACCCGGGAAGCTGTTTTTCGGGCGGAAAGCGCTACCAATAAAATGAATTCGATGGGAGAGGCTGCCAGGGCCGGGGAAGCCGGGAAAGGGTTTCCCAGATTATTGAAAACGTTAATGAAATAGTAGAAACCATTGCCGCCGCAGTTGAAGAACAGGCTGCCACAACCAAGGAGATTACCATGAACATGGGCCAGGCATCCCGGGGGCTCCAGGAGGTGAATGAGAATGTGGCCGAGAGTTCAAATGTGTCCAATGAAATCGTTGAAGTCAATGTTTTCAGCAAGGAACTCTCCCGTGACAGTGACCATGTAAAAAATAATGCATCGGATCTGACCCGGTTGTTTGAAGCACTGGCACCGGGAAATTGCCAATGAGATGTAAATAAATATTGCCCAATAATTCTATTATGTTATACTGATCCTTTAAATATAAAGTTTATATGCAAAATGAATTAGGATCAAATTTATGTGTTTAGCAGTTCCGTCAAAGATTGTTGAAATAAACGATACTGTAGCAACGGTGGATGTGGATGGGGTGACCCGGGAGACCAGTATTCTGCTCCTGGAGGATGCAAAAATTGGGGATTATGTGATTGTCCATGCCGGCTTTGCCATCAATAAGCTGGATGAAGAATCGGCTCTCCAGACTCTGGAGGATATGCGCAATATTTTGGCAGCTGATTCCGGTCGGGCCTAGCCCCGTCACCTGATGTTGCATGGAATTCGGAAACTGCCTGTCAGTGAATAATACGAATGAAAAATAATATTGTTTTAAAAAGGCTTGAGATCAGCGGTGTGGTGCAAGGCGTTGGTTTTCGGCCTTTTTTGTTTGGGCTGGCACATACCCATGGTCTGGCTGGCCAGGTATCCAATACTGCAAAAGGGGTGGTTGCCCTGGTGGAGGGGCCCTGTGATGCGGTGGCAGACTTTGTCAGGCAAATTTTTGAAACTCCCCCCCTGCTTTCCCGGGTTACCGGTATTAAAACAAAAGAGTTATCCCCCAGGGGGCTTTCATCCTTTGATATTGTTAAAAGCCATGGAACTCGCCATCGGAAAACTCTAATTTCTGCCGACGTCAGTATCTGTTCCGATTGCCTGGCGGAAATGAAGAATCCAAAGGACCGGCGATTTGAATACCCTTTTATAAATTGTACCAATTGCGGTCCACGGTATACCATTATCCGGGATGTCCCCTATGATCGGCCCAAAACATCCATGAAATCCTTTCAAATGTGCGGGGATTGTCAGAAAGAATACGATGATCCATTGGACCGTCGTTTCCATGCCCAGCCCAATGCCTGCCCTGTTTGCGGCCCCAGTGTATACCTGACCGATCCCGGGGGTAGGAGGCTGGATAAGGACCCCGGGGATGGTCTGACCCAGGCGGTAGCCTTTTTGAAGCAGGGAAAAATCCTTGCCGTCAAGGGGCTTGGCGGGTTTCACCTGGCCGTGGATGCTGCCAATACCTTTGCCGTGGAAAGGCTTCGTCAAAAAAAAGGGCGCCCTGACAAGCCTTTTGCATTGATGGCACTCTCTTCCTCGGTGTTGTTTGACCATGTACATGTGAATGAAAAAGAGAAAGAATTATTGGGTTCCTATCACAGGCCCATTGTTCTCCTGGAAAAAAAAAGAGCCGGGAAAAAAAACATGGAGTATGCAGGGCTTTCACCTTCTCTTGCACCGTCCAATAATTGTCTTGGTGTGATGCTGCCCTATGCCCCCCTGCACTACCTGCTCCTTGAAAAAGGTCCGGATATCCTGGTGATGACCTCGGGCAACCGGTCCGGGGAACCCCTTTCCATTGATAATGGGGATGCATTGGATGCCTTTGGCCATATTGCCGATTATTTTCTCTTCCATGACCGGGATATTTATTTTAGGGCAGATGATTCCATTGCAAGAATTCAGGCGGCTAAACAGCGGTTTATCCGGCGTTCCCGGGGGTATGCCCCCCTGCCCATCGATTTGGGACGTGAACTGCCCCCTGTTTTGGGCTGCGGTGCAGGCCTTAAGAGCAGTATCTGTCTGACCCGGAATCAAAATGGATTTTTAAGCCAGCACATCGGCGACCTGGATAATCACAGGGTATACAAATTTTATACCCAAACCATTGACCACATGAAAAAAATTCTGGGAATTGATCCTGTTCTGGTGGGACATGACCTTCATCCTGGCTATATGAGCACAGATTATGCCAAGTCTCTTGCAACCTGTGGGGTCACTTGCGTTCCTGTCCAGCACCACCATGCCCATGCTGTTTCATGCATGGCGGAAAACCATATTGACGAACCTGTTATCGGGCTGACCCTGGACGGCACAGGATTGGGAACCGACGGTCATATCTGGGGCGGGGAAATTTTAACCTGCACCCACAGTCAATTTTCACGGAAAGCCCAATTGTCCTACCTTCATATGCCCGGCGGGGATGCGGCCGTTCTGGAACCCTGGCGTATGGCGGCATCTGTTTTGTTCAAGGCTTATGGCAGACCATTTTTGGATCTGGATATACCTTTTATAAGGGCTTTGGATCCCCAAAAGCTGGCCTTTCTCTGTCAGATGATGGAAAAGAACCTGAACTCACCGTTAACCTCAAGTGCTGGCAGGCTTTTTGACGCAATTTCTGCCCTTTTAAATATTTGTCACACCATAAGCCATGAAAGTCAGGCTGCCATGGAGCTTGAGGCCGTTGCCGTCAATGCCGATGCCGGGGACACGGCACCAATCGGAACCTCCTATTCCTTTGATCTCATTGAAACCAAAAGGGAAGATTTTACCTATTACGAGGTGGATATGATGCCTTGTATCCGGGAAATTGTTGGAGACTTGAAACAGGGTTTATCCCCTGAAGATATCAGTAATGGATTTCACACAACCCTGGTGAACGCATTCGTGGCTGCGGCCCATAGGATCGGGCTTGATACCGGTATTAAAAAGGCGGTCTTGTCCGGCGGGGTCTTTAACAACAATCTTGTATTGAATCATACCATTTCGGGTCTTGAGAAAAAGGGGTTTACCGTATACACCCATAGTCAGGTGCCCACGGGAGACGGTGGTGTTTGTCTGGGCCAGGCAATGGTGGCGGCTGCACAAAACCTGGTCCAAAACAAGGACTAAAATAAAAGTTTAAACTAAAGGAAGACAGGATGGGCCTAAAATATATAGATGAGTACAGGGATCCGGATCTGGCACGAATGCTAGTGAAAAAAATCCAGGCTGTGAGCCATAAGGATCTGCGCCTGATGGAGGTATGCGGGACCCACACCATGTCTATTTTCAAGCATGGTATCAGGAGTGTCTTGCCAAAGAATATCATGCTTTTATCCGGGCCCGGTTGTCCTGTTTGCGTGACGGCCCAGAAAGATATAGATGCCTTTGTGGAATTTGCAAAAAAGAAGAATGTGATCCTTACCACCTTTGGGGATTTGATGAAGGTACCCGGGTCCGGTTCCACTCTGGCAAAGGAAAAGGCTGAAGGTGCCGATGTCAGGATTGTCTATTCCCTGTTTGATGCCCTGGGGTTTGCAAAACAAAATCCGGACAAGGAGGTGGTGTTTTGCGGTGTGGGGTTTGAGACCACCATTCCCACCATAGCCGCCACCCTTTTGGCGGCCAGAGGGGAGGGGGTTGTCAATTTTTCAATTTATTCGTCTAACAAACTGACCCCCCCGGCCCTGGCAGCCCTCATGGAAACAGACGGGGTGAAAATTGACGGATTTATCCTGCCGGGCCATGTGTCTGTGATCACCGGAACCAATGCCTATCGGGCCACCTTTGAAAAGTATGACATCCCCTCGGTGATCACCGGGTTTGAACCCATTGATATCCTCAAGGCGGTGCTGATTCTCATCCAGCAGAATGAAACAGGGGAAAAGGCTTTGGTAAATGCCTATCCCCGGGCCGTGTCTGAAAAGGGCAATGTTAAGGCCCATGCCATCATGAATCAGGTGTTTGAGCTCTGCGATGCGACCTGGCGTGGAATAGGCGATATCCCCCTCAGCGGCATGGGGTTGAAAAAAGAATTTTCCGCCTTTGATGCTGCCAAAAAATTTAATATGGATATGCCAGAGGCGCCTGAACCCGCGGGATGCGCCTGTGGAGAAATCCTCATGGGACTTAAGACACCCGAGGCCTGCAAACTTTACAAGAAAAAATGCACCCCCATGAGGCCGGTGGGGCCTTGTATGGTTTCCAGCGAAGGGGCCTGCGCTGCTTTTTACAGATATAGTTAAATCAAGATATAGGAATAAAAAAATGAAAAACAATAAAATTTTACTGGATCACGGGTCCGGGGGAAAAATCTCCCATTCAATGTTTTCCGAGTTGATACTCCCTGTGTTTGATAATCCAGAACTGGCCAAGCAGGATGACGGAGCGACTTTGGCGGTTGGCGAAGGGAAGCTTGCCTTTTCCACCGATTCCTATGTGGTTGATCCAATTTTTTTCCCCGGGGGCAATATCGGAGACTTGGCAATCAACGGAACTGTAAATGATATTGCCATGTGCGGGGGGATTCCCCAGTATATCTCCGTGGGGCTTATCATTGAAGAGGGACTGTCCCTTGCAGATTTGAAAATCATTCTTGAATCCATGGCAGGGGCCGCTAAAAAGGCCGGGGTGAAAATTGTCACCGGCGATACCAAGGTTGTTCCCCGGGGCAAGGCTGATAAAATTTTTATCAACACCTCGGGGATCGGTAATATTCCGGCCGGGGTTAATGTGTCCGGCAGTAATGCCAGACCCGGGGACAAGATCATTGTCAGCGGTACCATTGCCGATCATGGAATTACCGTACTCAGTACCAGGGAAGGATTAAAATTTGACTCTGATATTCAAACAGATTCTGCCCCCTTAAATAAAATGGTCCGGTCTGTTATAGAATCCCGGTGCGAGATCCATGTACTTCGGGATCCCACCAGGGGCGGACTTGGCACCACCCTGAACGAAATTGCCGTCCAGTCCAATGTGGGGATGAATATTTTTGAGTCTACCCTGCCCATAAAGGGGGCAGTGAGGGGCACCTGCGAATTGCTGGGATTTGATCCCCTCTACATTGCCAATGAGGGGAAATTGATCGCTTTTGTACCGGAAAAGGATGCCCAGCGCGTGTTGGAGATCATTCAACAGGACGAATTTGGAAAAGATGCTGTAATAATCGGTGAGGTTACGGACAAAGACCCCGGCCGGGTGTTTTTGGAAACCCTCATCGGCGGTTCCCGAATTGTGGACATGCTGACCGGAGAACAACTTCCCAGGATTTGCTGAATATTGCGGCGGGCACGGCTTATGTTTATGCCGGCCCGTCTTCAGATATGCTGCAGCGATACTGCTCTGAAATTAAACAGGTCTGAAATTAAACGGTTGTAAAGCTGTAACCCTGGGGTTAAGCAACCGGGTCTATCCTGTCAAAAGCTTTTTAATATGTTTCCGCGTTACCATGAGAAATGAAGGGAACGCCTTTGCAAGCTCCGGGGTCAGTTCGGTTCCCCAGTCTATTTTCTTAGGTTCAATTCCGATGACCCGTAGGTAGGGGCGGTGGCCCCGCATCTGGGCCATGCCCAGGGAGTCCAGAAGATCAATGTCATGGAGGGAAAGCATCTGTTTCTCCTCTTTTCTTAAGTGATTTTCTTCCAGGCTGTAGATGGTGCCGGGTGTCTGTCCGGCCCTGACAACATCAAGAACCAGGATGTTTTCATATTCTTCAAATAAATAAAAAATATCCTGGGTAAAGGTACCGCCGTCGATAAAGTCCACAAGGGCTTCATCCCAGTCCTCTTTTTCCTTCCAGAATTCATAGATGGCATGTACCCCAATGCCTTCATCCATCAGAAGTGTATTACCCACACCCAGAACCAATAGCTTTTTCATTGTCGTTTTTCCGCTTTTAGTTGATCTTGGTAAAAACTTAAGAGGGGATGCCAATGGCACCCCCTCTTAGATATATCAGGCAAATTTAAATTATAGCGGTACTTCTACTTTAATTTCTTTGCCAGTGTCTGCGTCCAGCACGTGGACGGCACAACCCAGTCAGGGGTCGTAGGAGCGGATAAGCCGCCCCACATTCACCGGATT
>PIVS01000678.1 GCA_003353855.1 Desulfobacteraceae bacterium | reverse complement strand
CAGCATTGGCAGCAGGTTCTGCTGCCAGGTATTTTAAGGTTCCCTTAAGTTTGTGGGCAGCCTCATTTATTTTTTCAGGATCTTTTTGGGTAATGGCATCTTGAATTTCTCCCAATAGTTCCGGCCAGTCAGTGAGGAAGTCTTTAAAGCAATCCTGGATGAGTTCCATGTCATTATCCATGATTTCTTTGATTTCTTCAATATCCACTGCCAGATTGTGTTTCTTTGAATCAGGCATGATATTTCCTGCTTTTTTAAGGTTAGGGCCTCTATGAATCTTTTTTTTGTTCCCAGAATTCACGGCTTTCTTTAAGGATATCATTGATATCCTCGTCAAGCTTTTCTTCCTGGAGCAGGCTGTCATCTTCCAGGTCTTGATCTTCCAGGTTTTCGGTGTCAAGGCCATTTGGTTCCGGGATTGCAGAAAGCTCTGTCGCCAGGTTTGATTCATCGGACAGGAGATCATATGTTTCAAGATCCAGGGGCTGTGTATCCTGATCCTCTTGATCTGCAGGTTCTGATTCATATTCCGGTTCATCTTCAAGATCATATTCCGGAAGATCGATGGATAATTCTTCATCCAGATCTTCTTCATCTAAATCGGTTTCCTCCAGTCCTGTGTCAACCAAAGGAATTTCATCCATGGGGGCTTCTAACTCGCCATGGATCAGGGGGGTGTCAACATTAAGTCCGTTCATTTTTATTTCCGGGTCCGGGGTGGCATCTTCCTCGGAGTCGTTAATATAATTGCCCTCCCTGTCAAAGAGCAGGCTGCCGCTCAGGTTGATGTCAAAGTCCAGGCGAAAGGCAATTTTATTGTTATGAACCACTATCTGTCCGCCCTTGGAAGAAAGGGTGGAGGCTTTCATCCTGTCCCTGAGGATTTGTCTAACCGCGTCCAGGTCCAGATCTTCCTGTACAGCTTCAATCAGGTCTTTTTCTCCGTCTTCAATGACTTGCGGGTCTGTTATTTTCATGGATGACACCTTTATATATTGTATGCCTGATTGGCAAAGCTGTTTTCTATAAATTTTTCAAGATCAATAATTTTACCGATTTCCATGACATCATGCATGTACTTTTGAATCTTGTCCAGGTCCTGGGCTTCCGGGTAGAGACCGTCCCAGCGGATGGCCTGGGGTTGTGAAAAAACATTTGTTAATACGTTTGGATTCAAGCCCATTTTGCCTTCCGGATCAAGGAAGTTGACAGCAATCTTTGCAGCCCTGGCTTTGTCGTTTTCAATGTATTCTCCGGTTTCAATCAATAGAGAGACAAATTCCTGGGCTGCTTCCGGATGCTTCTGAATGAAGTCTTCCTGCATGGCAACGACACAGCAGGGATGATTATCCCAGTGGCTGGCGGAATAAAATTCCAGATCTCCAATGTTGTTGACAATTGCTTTTGTGGCCACGGGTTCCGCAACCATGAAACCTGCAACATCCTCGTTCTCCTTCATGATATCCGGCATTTTAATGGGGGGAACAACTTCAAAACGTACGTTTATGGCTTTTTTGCCGGGGACGCCCGGTTTCAATCCCAGTTCCTTTAAAAATTTATGGGCCAGCATATGGTGTACAGACATTTTATGGGGTATGTCGATCACCTTGTATTTGTAAAAGCTCTGGAGAGAATCAAATCGGGGGTCGTAGTGTCTGGATCTGACAAAGGTGGAGCCGTTTTTATGGGCAAAGAGTACCAGTTTTATGGGGGAACAATAGGCAAACAAGTCCATGGCAATGGGAGCCAGGACAAAGGCACAGTCAAGCTCTCCGTTTTCCAGGCCTTCCTGGATGGGGTTCCATCCTCCCGTAAGGCTGGTGGTCAGGTCAAAATGTTCCGGCTCCACATCCCCGGTTTCAATTCTGTGTTTTAAAGCGCCCAGGGCAAGATGGTCAGTAATCTGAATATGAGACACGTTGAGTTCAACCCTGCCGCCGATGATGCTTCGGGTCTTTTTGACGGTCATGGCGTTTTCCATGCCCCCGGCAAAGGCCTGGTCAATGGCCCTGCCGATCTGGTCGGCATCAAATGGCTTGGGCACATGGCCGCTTCCCCCGGCTTCCTTGATGCTTAGCTGCTGGCCCTTGTCTGATTGGGCAGTGGCCATGATAAAAGGAAGATCTTTAAACTCATCGGTTGCGCGGAGTGCTGTTAAAAATTCTAGGCCATCCATCTGGGGCATATTCCAGTCACTGACGACAAGGTCCGGCTTTTCTGCTTTTACTTTTTCAAGTCCATCTGCACCGTTGACGGCCATGACAAGATTTGTATATCCGGCTTTTGCCAGGATTTGTTTAAACATCATGCGCATGGTCCCTGAGTCATCTGCCACGACAATTTTTATGTTTGGATCTACCGCCATAAAAAACTCCTTAGATAATTATTATGATAATTGGTTTATTCATTCCAGGACCAGTCGAACTTATGCTGGAGTTTC
>PIVS01000677.1 GCA_003353855.1 Desulfobacteraceae bacterium | reverse complement strand
GAAATGGATGGGTTTGAAGCGACAAAGATTCTGCGTTCCAATCCTGAGTTTGCAGATCTTCCCATCATTGCCATGACCGCTAATGCCATGGCCCAAGATCGTGAAAAATGTATTGACGCAGGGATGAATGACCATATTCCAAAACCCATTGATCCGGATAAATTATTTCAAACCTTGAGTAAATGGATTTCGAACCTGGAACGAGGACCTTATTTGGGGCAGTCTTCTGCACATTCAGCCGACGAACAAGTAATTCCCCTGCCGGTTCATATTGACGGTGTCGATTTGCCTACCGGATTGCGGCGGGTGGGGGGTAATAAAACCTTATATCGGAATTTGATGATTGAGTTTCATCAAAACCATGGGGATGACATTAAAATCCTGGAGGAGAAACTGGATCAAGGGGATTTTACAACGGCCCAAAGGATGGTTCACACTCTCAAGGGAGTTGCCGGTGGTATCGGTGCCCATGAATTGTTTAAACTGGCTCAGGATGCTGAGACCGGGATAAAGAAAATGGATGTTTCGGAGGATATTGACAATAAAGCCCCCATGGAAGCCTTATCCCGTGAATTTGACCTGGTGATGCAAAGCCTTGCCAAACTGGCTGAAACCAATAATGCAGGCACCAGTGCTGCCAGGGTGCAGGGAGAAACCAAACAGATCAAGTTTAGGGAAATTGAGTCCGTTCTGCTGGAATTGGAAACTCTCATGGAAGAGATGGACCCGGATGCCGAGGAAAAGGTAAGGGAGCTTGAAAAAAAATTGGAAGGAAGTTGCCACAGGGAACTTATGCGCACCCTTTCAGGCCAGGTGGGCGGGTTTGATTTTGACGAGGCCCAGGGGACGCTTTCCAAATTAATCACCCTTTTAAAGAAGGATAAATAGGAGTAAATCATTAAAGA
This sequence comes from Desulfobacteraceae bacterium, assembly GCA_003353855.1. Taxonomy (GTDB): domain Bacteria; phylum Desulfobacterota; class Desulfobacteria; order Desulfobacterales; family Desulfobacteraceae; genus NBML01. The sequence goes on along the minus strand of PIVS01000677.1, from coordinate 1,536 downwards.
GCAATATAAAATTTTGATTGTGGATGATGAACCGTTTAATGTGAAGGTCTTGTCTGATCTGCTCAAGCCTGATTATAAAATCATGGCGGCCAAAAGCGGGGTCCAGGCACTCAAGGCAGTACAAACCAAGAACCCGCCGGACCTGATTCTCCTTGACATCATGATGCCTGAAATGGACGGATATGAAGTCTGTCGGCAGATTAAGGCGGATATTGCCACCCAGGATATTCCCATCATTTTTGTGACGGCCATGGGAGAGACCGACGACGAAACCCGTGGCCTGGAATGCGGAGCTGTCGATTACCTCACCAAACCAATTTCTCCGCCCATTGTCCAGGCCAGGGTGAAAACCCAACTGGACCGGAAAAGGCAGCGGGATGAACTTAAGGCTGCCTATGACATCATTGAGTCCCAGAAGGAGCGGATGCAAACGGAACTCAATGTAGGTCGTGACATTCAAATGAGCATGGTTCCCCAGACTTTTCCCCCCTTTCCGGACCGGGATGAATTCTCCATTCATGCCGTTCTCAAGCCAGCCAGGGAGGTAGGAGGAGATTTTTATGATTTTTTCTTCATCGATGAAGACCGCCTCTGTTTCAGCGTTGGGGATGTTTCAGGGAAAGGGGTTCCAGCAGCACTTTTCATGGCGGTTACCCGAACATTGATCAAGGCCCGTGCCAGTGATGATCTTTCCACTGCCAGCATTGTTACCAGGGTAAATGACGAATTGAGTCAAAACAATAAAAACTACATGTTCGTTACCCTGTTTACGGGGATATTACACCTTGTTACCGGTGAATTAACGTATACCAATGCAGGACACAATCCCTCTTATATCATAAGAGCCAAAGGAAGCCCCGACCGCCTGGAGACACGCCATGGGCCGGTTATCGGTGCCCGGGCAGGTCTGGCATACAAAGAAAATCGTGTCCAACTTCATGCTGAAGATACGCTTTTCATGTACACCGACGGCGTTACCGAAGCCCATGATAAGGCAAACCAATTATTCGGGGATCAGCATCTGGCTCAAATGATGGTAGCCAAAAAGAATGAAGATGTTAAAAAAATAGTGCTGGATGTCGTGGCCGAAGTTAAGGTTTTTGAAGGCGATTGTGACCAATATGACGATGTCACGGCCATGGCAGTGAAATATCAAAAAAAGCCGGTTGATGCCTTAAAAAAACTTGAGGTGGAGATTATAAATGATCTGGCCCAAATTGATAAGGTCAATCAAGCGTTCAATGCTTTTTCAGAGGAAAACCATATTTCAACAAGTGTCCGGAGAAAGCTGAACCTGGTATTTGATGAATTGCTGAACAATATTATTTCCTATGCCTATGATGATGATAAAGAACATCATATCGGGGTGGAGGTTGAGCTGACCCGTAAAAAACTGACCATCTCCATAACAGACGACGGTCTCCCGTTCAATCCCTTTGCAGGAAAAACACCTGATATTACCATAGGCCTTGAAGACAGGAAAATTGGCGGCCTGGGGATACATCTGGTCCGCTCGTTGATGGACAAAGCCAAATA
>PIVS01000676.1 GCA_003353855.1 Desulfobacteraceae bacterium | reverse complement strand
GGTTAACCCTGTTTCCAGTTTGTTCAAAGGGGTGAGCATTGATCTTGTAATAAACATGATCCCGAACACGCCCACAACAATGGAGATGCCGAATCCAATCACCCCGTTTCGGACAATTTGCCGGCTTTGATCGTTTATTCGAATCAGCGCCTGTTCAATCCGGGTGTCATTGCTTTTCTGGGCCGCTGCAATGGTGCCCATCCATTGGACGACCAGATCTTCTGGTTCCCCTTGCAGCGGCATAAAAAAATTATCCCCGGCATGGGCGCTTGTGTATTTTTCATAGGTTTGTTCGATCTGCATCCACAACTCTGACAATTGGTATATGTCGGAGTTCAAACCGATGATTTGATCTAGGTCCCTGCGGTATGCCTGCCGTGCGGTTTCAAAATAATCAAGGTACAACGGATTTTTCAACAGCCTGAATTTTTTACCATTAACCTCCATATCCATGAGGCTGTCCCTCAAATCATTCGACAATCCGGTAATCTGATTGTTGATACTCACGATTCGGGCAGATGTCTTTGACATATCCTGAACCTTTATGAACAGATCAACCACTGTTCCGTAAAAGATGAGAATAAACAAAGAAAAGAGTATAAAGAGTTTTCTTGAGATGCCTAATTTCATGGGTCCATTGCCAATATATAAGTTATACGGGAACCGGATAATCAGGTCGAATGATCACAAATCCCGCACAATGTTACGGCTTTTAACATTTGGATGTTCACAAGTCAAAAGCTTAAACCTGATCCGGCCCCATTTTCTTTTTTTTGTACTTTGCACCGGTTTTTTTGTCTTTAAAAAAGGATTTGACCCAATCCCCGGGAGTTTCAGGCGGCTCGGACGGGTTGTCCCGCGGAATAAGGCATAGGGTTAAAACATCCATGGGGCATTTTTCTGCACACAATCCGCAGGCCTTACACGTCTGGGCTGAAACGGAGATGGTGTAGTATGATCGTTCTTCAACCAGTTTTATTACATCCTCGTAAGGCAGAACCGCCTCTTCCGGCGTATACACCGCTTTTACCGCATCCATCAAGTGAGGAGAATCACAAAGCCCGAACCGGGCCTGGTTTAATCAGTCGATTAATTTTTGATATATTTCATCATTCATAACTAATTTTCCCCTAATGATTCAAATTATGGTTAATATTTCGACCGCCAAGATAGGCGCAGAGGATGTTTTTAACATAGGTTCTATTTTTTTATATTTTTCATATCCTTTACTGCGTCTTTCACTATTTCAAGTACATTACTGCTGCCTTTTTTTGCAATAATATGGGCGTCATCCACAACTTTTTGTGCATGGGCGGATAATGCCTTTTCATCGGGTAAAGCTGTACCGGATTGATCATATTTCCAGAGAAGAAGCTTCCTGGCAAAGGCAACCTCTTGTTTCCTGATAAATCCATTAATTCCAAAAATTGCCATAAAGATAATGCCTCGATATAAACTTACAGAAATCTCTTTCTGTAAGTTTTCGGGAAAGTATTGTTAATAGAAATGCTAGGGTTTCAAACCCTAAAAAATCAGTCGCTGAAGCGTCAAGCAAAATACTGCCACCAGCACTGAACTCATCATCGGCGGGATAGAAAACCAATTTAACAAGAATGTGTTTTAATGGCTCAAATATGAAGCTAACACCGCCGGATACCAAAACATCGTCTTTTTTAACACCAAGTTTGGATTCTTTGAAAACGCCTTGATTGGTAACCACATAAGACCGCACTAGAAAATTCAGATGTATCCCTTCATCGTATTCAAGCGCGAACCTACCAGCAGACTCTTTTAAGTCAGCTGTCCTAACCTCTTCCATTGCTAATTTAAATACAGGTAGAATAGAGTTCTCTTTATCCATAATTTCCTCTTAACATACTCTCTTATATATGTATTGCCGAACTTTCAAAAACTGTGGTCTTATCCGCAAATTTTTTGTTGTTGAGAGCCTGACTGCCGTCGGCGTAAAACTTAGTTGATCTTACTTAGTTGATCTTAATGTCCTGGAGTCTTTTCCAAGTTGGTTCAGAGTACCAGATATCGACAAACTCGCATATCGATCTCTCCTCATGTTCCATCATATCTTCAGCGATTGGTCTCCCAAAAAGAGACTTTATGCTTGCAAAAGCCGGCAAATATTTCGAAGCAAGATCCAAAGCGATCTTTTTTGCCTGAACCAATAGATTGTCTTCTATAATGACCTCCTGAAGCAGACCAAGCCTCATCGCCTCCTCAGCCGGCTGCCCGCAAATCTTTTCATTAACACCCAAACTGTTTAAACAAAAGAACAGGGGGCAGTGCTTAAAGTGAAGATCTGGCAACCTTGGCTTCATCAAAGGAGGCCATTTCACACATGATCTTGCAGGCAGCATCGGCCATGTCCATGGCAAGTGCCGCCCCTGTGCCTTCTCCAAGCCGCATATCAAAGTCGATCAAAGGTTTTAA
>PIVS01001187.1 GCA_003353855.1 Desulfobacteraceae bacterium | reverse complement strand
TTTTACTGTGAACTACTACCAAAAAGAAAATCAACGATCGTTCCTACTTTCATGCTCATACCTCCATGTAAAGTTGAAACAAAAGAAACAATATAGTTTTCTATTTTAAGACCTTCTAAAGAGATTTTAAACATTCCTATTAGGATTAGAACAGATAATGCAATGTACACGACTAAAAACGTTATTGCGAATACTTTCTGTAAAGAGCTATCAACTTTATACAAACTTCGAGCATCTTTCTTGTCCTCTAAGTATAATTTTTCAAGTTCCTGCTCAAATTCTAATTTTTGAAGTTCAAATTCTTGATGTAATGCTTTTGCTTCTTCGCTCTTTTCGGATTCCTTTTTTAACAGATTTCCAACATCTTTAATTGCTCCTAAATAATTTCCAGTTAGTGCTTTCGCTCCTACTCCAATAATTGAAGGAACAACTGTTTTAGCTTTATCAAGGAACTTTTGAAATTTAGTTTTATCGCTCATTTGATTTTATATTTATTTTCGCATTCTGCTTTTATCGCTTCATCGCCCAGCTTCATTTGAGAATGCAAGTATTCGTTTTGTCTTTTCAGGTTATCAAAATCATTTTTTAGAGTA
>PIVS01001186.1 GCA_003353855.1 Desulfobacteraceae bacterium | reverse complement strand
CTTAGATCTTGATTTTCAACGTCTTCGTCTTCTGGTTTAATTCGTCGATCGTTGCTAGCTTTATTAGTATAAGATATTTCTTCTTTAGCAGCTTGAATATATAGAATAGCATCCATTAATTCTTCTTGCACATCATTTAAATAACCAGCTAAATTTTTATGTTTACCAGTTCTTTCATCGTGTAATGTTCTACCATACTTAGCATAGCCAACATCTGATCTTTTAACAAACTTATCGCAGACTCTTTCTACAACAGGATCTCTAAATAATATAGTCTTACTTCTCATCTTTAACAAATGTTCCGTTAACCATTTTACCAGTTCTTTTAGATATAACCTTGTATGCTGCGTCTATACACTCTTCAATAGTTGTACCACCAAGATGAGCCATATTAGTTAATACTACAACCATATCGCCAATAGCATCTACAAACTCTTCATCATCATTTTTAAGTACAGCTCTACCTAATTCACCTGCTTCTTCCATAAGCTTACAGAACTGAGTTTTAGTATCGCCTTTAGCATAAAGACCTCTTTCACCAGCCCAGTCTCTTATCTTTTGAAACCTTTCACTTTCAGATGAATCATATCTCCA
>PIVS01001185.1 GCA_003353855.1 Desulfobacteraceae bacterium | reverse complement strand
TCCTGGCCCCAGGTATCTGTTCTGAAATTGGCGATCCATTTATCCAAGGGGCGGCTGCCAACCTTGCTTCATATGCCGGGGTTGTCCCGGGAGTAAAACAGTCCGGCGGACCAGAGTCAAAACCTCGTGTCGACAGTGTCAGTAGAAGGAATAACCATATCCTTAAAGATTATCTACTCCAGGCATCAAATCATATTGGACGTCATGGCCCAGAAGATCTGAAACTATATTTCAAGCGACGTCAATGCCAGGGGCAAAATGCTGAATTCGGGATGGTCAGGCGCTTAATGAGAATAGCCATAAGCATGATGAAAACCTGGCAGTTTTATTTGCCTTGTGACCTTCGCAGAAATCGAACTGACAAAAACTATATCACTGGCAAATGGCGCAGATTGGGAGTACTTGAACAAGCTTTTGAAAAAGAACGTCCCATGGGGCAGTGGCGGGATGTTGTACAAAGTTTATATAACATCAAGCTTGAGCTTTAATATGACACTGAACTGGTCATAACGTGACAAGGGATATAATGATTAAGATTTCGGCGGACAGGATGGCTTAGCATCTTCTGCCACAGTGCTTCTCATAAAGAGATTGC
>PIVS01000675.1 GCA_003353855.1 Desulfobacteraceae bacterium | reverse complement strand
TTATATCTGTATAGCTTTACATCTCAAAAAGGAAAGCAGTTGTCTACAATTTTTATGCTTAGCTGACAATATTATTACTATCGGCTCTTATATTTTCAAAAATCTACCCGCACAGGTCGACAATTTTCGGCATCGGCACCTCAATGATTTTATTTCGAACGTTTGTTATAAAATAGGGATGCAAAAGTCAATTGTCAACATCCATGGTGATGAAAAGACAGGTACAATACATAAAGGAAATATAAATTCAGGGACCATCACCGGGCCTGCACTCAGGATCCCTGACTCTTATGGATGATGTGCTCGGGCGCTTAATATCAAAATTTAACTGTCGTCTTGACCAATTTCAATGCGGAAAACTTATTTACATTCTACCTCCCTTTTTTTATATATCTCGGTTAGCGATAGCAGTCTCTTTTTGAATTGAGGGATTGTCAAGGAAGATAAAAAATTAAACCAAGTATTTTTTATAAATATATATTAACATTCAGTCTATTATGTGTGTGCAAATCAAGGTTGTTTATATGGCGGTGTTTGGGTAACTTTGCATTTCGCATCAGACGTGAATCATTTATAAAAATAGGAAAGAGAAGTAATGAATTTAGGCGTTGTTGTTTATACCAGAGGAGAAAAACCAGGCACATTAAACGCCGTATGGTGTCATTCGGAGGGCGCCGATGGAACCGGTATCGCCACAGGCGGGCCTGTCAATGGATTTGCCGGTGAATACATCATAGAGTACTTTGATGATCAGGGGGAGTCCCAGGCCCGGAGGGATCTTGTTATTCAAAAGCAGGGCAGCCGGTATACGCTTGCCTGGATCAGGGATGGGGAAACAACTGCCCGGGGGATCGGGATGGAAACTGCCCAGGGGCTGACCGCAGGGTATCGTGATGATGTCTGACGCGTTATCTGCCGGTTTCTTTAGCCATCTGACTGCCTGATGCGTTTTTGCCACTGGGACCGGGCAAGGGCCTGCATATCTGTTGCCACATCCAGTTCATCCATTATCTCCATCCCCAGTAAGGTTTCCACCACATCTTCCATGGTCACGATACCGGCGGTGCCGCCATAGGCGTCATTGACCACACAAAGGTGGGCCCGCTGGGTGATGAGAAGGTCGTAAAGATCGGGAAGCAACATGGCTTCAGGCACTCTGTGGATCTCTCTTTTCAATGCGGACACGGGTTTGCCGTGCTCATCTCTGGACGAGGATTCCAGGATTTCATCCTTCATTACATAGCCTGTGATCCGGTCGATGGATTCCCGGAAAACCGGAAGCCTGGAGAAAATCATATCCGGATGCTCCCCTACCACTTCCCGGATTTCCATATCTTCTTTCAGGGCGAGTACCACGGTTCTCGGGGTCATGATATCTTCCACACGGAGGGTGTTGAACCGGAAAAGACTCCTTAATATCCTGCCCTCCTGCTTTTTGAGTTTCCCGGATTTTTCCCCCAGCTCTGCCATGGCAGTAAACTCTTCTTTGCAGAACTCGTCGGCGTTTTCTTTGGAGGTAAATATCCGGGTAATATACCTTGAAATCCATACAAAGGGGAACATGACGATAATCAGAATATCCAGACCAATGGCCACCGGCCTGGCCAACCTGCGCCAGTTGGCGGCCCCCAGGGATTTGGGAATAACCTCGGAAACCACCAGGATCAACAGGGTCAGCACCGCAGAGATGATCCCGACATACTGGTTCCCGAACACGGCCGTGGCCTGGGCTCCGGCACCTGCTGCCCCCACTGTATGAGCAATGGTGTTAAGGCTGAGAATGGCGGACAGGGATTTATCCGTATCTGCCTTGAGGCGGTGAAGCCGTTTGCCGTCCTTTTTGTTCTTTTTATCCACCAGAGCAATATAGGAGTATGGGATGCTCAGGAAGACGGCTTCCATCAGGGAACAGAGGAATGAAAAAAACAGGGCTATAAATATGTAAAAAAACAAAAGCGTCATTGGGCACCCTTTGTATTAAATTTATGTGTTTACGACACAACCCCCGTAAACTTATAGCAGGATGATCCAAAATCAAGCGTCATTCCAAAGAAAAAGTCCGGGCCAAAGGTCAGGGCCAACGCATTGAAATTGGGGGATAGTGATTTCAAGGCTTTACATTGTTGGGTAATCGCTCATTAAAACGAGCTGATTGCATAAGTAACCTTTATCACATGAAATAAAAAAATGTGCCAAATCTATATGCGATTACCCTGGGCCATCGGTATTGACGGGTTTATTGAAAAAAACAAATGTGTTGAAAATCATTTTGAAGAACTGGAACGGGCTTGGGATGACATGTATGCATCCCGCTATGGCTTCTGGCGGACATATATCATGACCGTAATTTATAAATACCTGGATTGTGGAGATCTTCATTTTGGATTTGCCAGGATCAGATGCGAAGAATGCGGACATGAATATTTATTGGCATTCTCTTGTAAACCTAGGCAATTTTGTCC
>PIVS01001184.1 GCA_003353855.1 Desulfobacteraceae bacterium | reverse complement strand
CTCCCAGGCGACGGAATTGGACCCGAGGTCATGGAACAAGCGGTTAAAATTCTCGATGCAGCCGCAGGAATATATGGATTTACCCTTGAATACGAATTTGCAGATATCGGCGGGGCTGCTATTGATAACCACGGCCAAGCGCTGCCGGCTTCGACACTTTCTCTCTGTGAAAAAAGCGATGCCATTTTATTCGGATCTGTGGGGGGGCCCAAATGGGAAAACCTGCCGCCAGCGGAACAACCCGAAAGGGGCGCGTTACTGCCCCTGAGAAAGCATTTTGGCCTGTATTGCAACCTGAGACCTGCCAAAGTATTCCCCACTCTTGCGGAGGCATCCCCCTTAAAGCCGGAAATTGTTCAAAATGGATTTGATATCCTCTGCGTAAGAGAACTCACCGGTGGCATCTATTTTGGTGAGCCCAAGGGAAGAAAAGGGACAGGAAAAGATGAAATGGCCTTTGATACAATGGTATACTCCAGGTTTGAAATTGAACGAATTGCCAGGATGGCCTTTGAAGCTGCCCAGAAACGAAATGGGATTGTCCACTCCGTTGACAAGGCAAATGTTCTGTTTTCCATGGTACTATGGTGTGAAGT
>PIVS01000150.1 GCA_003353855.1 Desulfobacteraceae bacterium | reverse complement strand
ACCATTATAATTGAAAACGTGTTTTATTTGCCCGGGATCGGGCGGCTGATTTTCCAGGCCATCTCCCAAAGGGATTTAATTGTGGTAAAAAATCTGGTCATTTTATTGGCAGGGGCTGTTATCATGATCAATTTTTTGGTGGATTTGCTCTATGCAGTTATTGATCCCCGTTTGAGAAGGGGGTAATGATGTTTAGAACCCTGGCTGAAGTGTTGGGTCACGGTTTGAAAAACCGGAGCTTTGTGATTGGCGGAACAATTTCACTGCTCTTTTTCCTCATTGCTTTTCTCTCCTATTTCTGGACACCCTATCCCGTTGGGTACATTAATATTGCGGATAAACTGCTAAAACCAAGCAGCCGATATCTGCTGGGGACGGATCATTTTGGCCGGGACATTTTGTCCATGCTCATCCAGGGATCCAGAAATTCTGTGATAGTCGCCTTTGTTGCCATGGGCATCGGTTTTGGATGCGGCGTTCCTTTAGGATTAACAGCAGCCGCCAGAAAGGGCTGGGTTGATGAACTGATCATGCGGTTCAACGATTTTACCTTTGCCTTCCCCTCTCTCATTTCCGCTATTATGATAACAGCCATTCTGGGTCCGGGTTCAATTAACTCCATTATTGCCATTGGTATCTTTAACATACCGGTTTTTGCCAGGGTGGCCCGGGGCGGCGCGTTAAGTATCTGGAATCGTGAATTTATCCTGGCAGCCAGGAGCGCCGGAAAAGGCCGGTTTAGAATATCAATGGAGCATATTTTGCCGAATATATCCAGCATGCTCATTGTCCAGGCCACCATTCAGTTTGCCCTGGGCATTCTGGCAGAGGCAGGCTTAAGCTACCTGGGACTAGGTACCCAACCGCCCATGCCCAGTTGGGGAAAAATGCTCCATGACGCCCAGACCTTCATGTATTTCGCCCCCCAACTGGCTATCTATCCCGGGGCTGCCATTGCATTAACCGTCCTGGGGATGAATCTGTTTGGGGACGGCCTGGGGGACGTTCTTGACCCTAAATTAAGAAGACACAGGTAGACAGATGACCTTGCTGCAGGTCCAAGACCTTTCAATAACCCTGAATACCTCCCATGGGCCCCAGGAAGTCATCAGCCAGATCAATTTTTCCATGGATGCCGGAGAAACGCTGGGAATTGTGGGTGAATCAGGTTGCGGAAAATCCATAACCGCCCTGGCACTGATATCGCTTTTACCCCTGGGCTCCCAGGTAAAGGGGAAAATTCTTCTGGAGGGCCGGGATATTTTAACCTTAAATTCCAAAAAAATATGCAGCATCCGGGGGAAGCGGATCGGGATGATTTTCCAGGAACCCAGGACAGCGTTAAACCCGGTGAAACAGATCGGTTCCCAGATTTGTGAAAGCATCTGTCTACACCTGAAACTAAACCGTAAACAGAGGCTTGAACGGGTAAGAGAGCTCATGGACAAGGTGGGGCTTCCCATCGGCAGATTCCCTTTGAACCTTTATCCCCACCAGCTTTCCGGGGGACAGCGCCAAAGAGTAATGATTGCCATGGCAATTGCCTGCAACCCCAACATACTCATTGCCGATGAGCCTAGTACTGCATTGGATGTAACCGTTCAGGAACAAATTTTGGAGTTAATAGGTGAACTTACGGATTCATCAAAGATGGCCTTGATAATGATCAGCCATAATCTGGGGGTGATCGCCCAGACTACGAAAAATGTGATGATCATGTATACCGGTAAGATTGTTGAAATGGGACCCACCCCGGATATCTTCCAAAATATGCTTCACCCTTATACCCAGGGTCTTTTTGCAGCAATTCCCAGGGCCGGTGCTTCAGCCCGCCCCGGTAGAAAAAGGCTTAGCAGTATTCCGGGGCAGGTGCCCGAACTGCACCTGAGACCCATGGGATGTAATTTTGCCGACCGTTGTTCACGGGCTTCAAAGAGGTGTAAAGAAAAAGAGCCCATGGCCACAAGGGTGTCCGATCATCACAGGGTGTGGTGCTATCATCCTCTATTGGGAAAGGATAAAAGATGAATCAGCCATTAGTTAAAATCCAGGGCGTGTACAAGGACTATCCCCTCCCCAAAAAATATCTGTTCCAAAAGGCTCCGGTTTTTCATGCCCTCAACGGGGTTAACCTGGAGGTGAATAAAGGGACCAGTTTTGGCATTGTGGGAGAATCCGGCTGCGGAAAATCAACCCTGGCCAGAATCGTCATGGCCCTTGATAAACCGACTGCGGGAAAAGTTTGCTTTGAGGGCCGGGATTTGTTTAACCTGCCTGCTGCCCGGCTGAGGCACTTGAGGCGAAATTTTCAGATGGTTTTTCAGGATCCTTACGGCTCGTTAAACCCCAGGAAAAAGGTTCTGGGAATCGTTGCAGAACCCTTGGATACTTTAGAAGACCCCCTTTCTTTTGCTGAAAAGAAAGACCGGGTCGGACAGATACTGGTTGAAGTTGGGTTGAATACCACGGATATGAACAAATTCCCCCATGAATTTTCCGGGGGACAACGCCAGCGGATTGCAATTGCAAGAGCCTTAATTACCCGTCCCTCATTAATTGTGGCGGACGAGGCGGTATCATCCCTGGACGTATCTGTTCAGGCCCAGGTGCTCAATTTAATGATGGACCTCCAGGAAAAATATAAGCTCACCTATATATTTATAAGCCACGATTTAAGTGTGGTGGAATATGTAACAGACCAGGTTGCCGTGATATACATGGGACAAATTGTGGAGCAGGGAGCTACCAAAGACTTGTTTCAGCGCCCCCGTCACCCTTACACCCAGACCCTCCTTCGGGCTGTCCCCGATGTGAACCCCCTGACTAAAAAACAAAAAAACAGGGATAGAATTCCTCTGTTTGAAAAAAACCATGATAGTTGTCCATTCCTCGACAGATGTAATAGGGCAACAAAGCAATGTGTTGATAATGCGCCAAAGCTGCGTGAGAATCAGGGCCAATGGGTGGCCTGTTTCAATGCCCGGTAAAAATAATACCCGGGTTTTTAGAGCCGTCTAGGAATCGTACCGGGCAGCCAGCCGCATCAACCCTTTTCGCATGGGGTTTTCAATGACATTTTTTATAACAGCACCAAGGAGAAAAAAAGGCAGCTTTAGGTTGAACTTTTTTAGTTTTTAAGCAACATTGGAAATGGGGTCTTTCGATTACACAAGGTCACCGGATACCAGCAATTCCCCTGCCATAGATTCTATTTTCAAATCAAGCCCCACTACCAATGAAGCAGGTCAGGCAGATTATCCCTGCCATTGGACCTCCACCACACATCTGGACGGTCCCAGGCCCTTTTCAACAGGCTGGACAAAGAGCTCAACATTAATTTTGACAAGATTGGAAATGATGAAACGGTTTGTTTAATCTTTTGAGTGCCCGGCCTCTTTGGCTTCTCCCTCACCCCTGACAATGATATCGATTTGCGGATAAAGGGCCAGGGTATTTTCAGCTTTTTTATGAGTTTTGTTTTTGAATATCCCCGAACAATGTAGTCAAGAATAATCACTTCTGCGCCTGCTGCTTCGCAGACAGCAGCAATATAGGTCAACCCAAAGGCGGTGACGGAACCTCTTCCAGGGGGTAAGGCTGGGGTTATCAGCTCCCCGGCCTTAAGGCAAGGGCTATTGATCATTTTCCTGAAAATTTGAACCAGCTCCAAAGAACCGTCTCTTTTCGATGGGGACTTGCCATTTGAATGCCACTTTAGTAACATGAACCCTGGCCCATGCTAAAGACTATTCGCACCAATTACCCCTATAACTTCCTGAGCTGTAGCATACACTTTTTTTTGTTCCATTTCCTCTTTGCTCCTTGGACAGCCATCGGATAGATTTTTGACAACATAAAAAAAAGGAGGTTGTGATGGAACAAGAAAAGAATGAGAATTTTCTGATCGACAGGGGTGGCAGACGGCAAATTAAAGACCGTCGATTCCGGGTGACACCAAGGCAAACACCGGAACATCGAACAGGGTTGAAACGCCGTATCGGATGGGACAGAAGGTATAAACACATTCATTTGATCAAAGGAACCGACCGCCGGGAGGAATAACTTGATACCATAATGCTCCCAGCATTAAAACAAAGTAAATTTTCCTGTAAGGCAAAACACTATTTTTTTTTAATTAAAAGGAGACTGCCATGAACAAAAATATAGAGTTGTCATTTTTCCCGTTTTTCTCGGGTATCTCCCGGGACAGGCTTGCCGAAATCGAGGCATTCAGCATTGTACAAAACTATGAAAAAGGGGCTACTGTCTTTGAAAGCAATGAACCTGCACGAAATTTGTATGGTCTTATTCAAGGGGATGTTGACCTGTCCATCCTGTTTAAGGAAGAAATCATTACAAAAGATATTAAATATGAAGAGTATATCAGCACCAATATAGAAAATCTTGAAAAGCCCATCATTATTGAAAAGGTTAAAAACCATGACATTTTCGGCTGGTCTGCCCTGGTGGAACCCGAAAGAATGACAGCCACTGCTAGATGTGCAGGTGATTGCGAAATCGTTTTAATCCCTGCCTCTGATTTAAACCAGGTTTTCAACAATGACCCGGAACTTGGATATCTATTAAGCGCAAGGCTCAACATCGTCATTGCCAAGAGACTCAACAGCAGGACTAAAAAACTCGTGGACACCTGGTGCTCCCTTTTTGAAACAGAGAGAATCTCTGCAGTTTAAGCACAGATTACCGGCCCCGCCTCTTATTGTCACAACTGGCGGCAAGGGAAAACTTCTTAAAGGGCTTAATGATCATTTTCCCTGAAAATTGGGCTCTCGTTTTTCAAGCAGGGCGCTGATCCCTTCCCGGGCATCCTCCATTTCAAAGGTCCGGGATTGGACATGGGCCTCCATCTCAGCCGCCCCTAGGGCATCCCAGTCAAGCCCCCGGTAGATGGAGTGTTTCATCATTTGAACTGCCATGGGTGCGTTGCCGGCAATCCCGGTTGCAAGGGCCAGGGATTTTTCCATGACATCCCCTTTGTCCACCGCATAATTCACAAGTCCCATGGAAAAAGCCTCTTCCCCGGTTATAATTGATCCGGTAAACAGCAGTTCATTTGCCTTTGCAAGGCCCACAAGCCGGGGCAATATATAGGAAATGGCCATGCCCGAGTGGAGTCCAAGGCGGGCAAAATTGGCGCCCATTTTTGCTCTGTTGTTTGCAACACGGATATCACACATCAGGGCAAGTCCGAGGCCCCCGCCGATAGTATGCCCGTTAATCGCGCCGACAACGGGGATCTTAAGCTTTCCAATCTCAAGAAACGGTTGGTACAGGTCCAACAGCACCTGGTTTAAAAGACGGTGGTCCTTTTGAATAATTCCGCTCTTAAAATCAGCACCGCTGCAAAATGTGGAACCGCTACCGGTGATGATCAGGCAGCGCAATTCATGGTCCTGCCTTACCTGGTCCAGGACCCTCCGGAACGCCGGCATGGTTTCCCGGTCCATGCTGTTCCGGTTATCAGGACGGTTCAGTGTAATGGTACCTATTTTGTCTTTTTTTTTATATAATATTGGTTGGGTGTCCATAGGGAGTTCCTTATATGATATTCTAATTGCCTCTCTTTATCTTAGGGGCATATGGTAATTTATTCAACCAACACCTTCAACCTAATTGAAATTTGAAAAGCTGCATGCCGGATGTTTAGTTTTTTCATTCTTGAAATATATTCAAGTCAACTTGTTTTTTCACAATATTGTCGGTTCAATCTTTCAACCGGTATATGGATTTATTCCCTTTCTTCTGTTATAAAATAAGCTGGCATGTTGTTCCATGCACTTAAAACAGCTAAAATAATAATACTGGACCGTCACGAGAATAACAACACCCCGGGAAAGAAGAGATATCATGAAAATTTTTCAATACCCTTCAGAGCAAGCAGAAAAAAGAGTCAAAGAAACCATTGAAAGAGGCTTGGGGTTTTCCCAGACCGATTATGAAAATGTACAGGGCTACATCGATGATACACGAAAAAGAGGGGACCAGGCCCTGGTGGAATATACCAACAAATTCGATTCAAAGGCCGTGACCCTGAATTCTTTAAAAGTCACACCAGAAGAGTTTGACAGGGCCATGGATTCCATTGATCCAAACTTCTTAAAAAGCCTGGACCGTTCCGTAAACCAGCTCACAGAGTTTCATTTAAAGCAGAAAGAAAAATCCTGGATTGATACCCCCAGAAACGGGGTGATGGTGGGTCAGCTGGTCAAACCCGTGGAAGCAGCCGGCGTGTATGCACCCGGTGCCAAAGGAGGTAAAACCCCCCTGATATCCTCGGTTCTCATGGGAGGAATCCCTGCAAAAGTGGCAGGGGTGGAATCCATAACGCTTATGACCCCGCCCATGGAAAACGGTCAAATCAATCCCCATATGCTTGCCGCAGCCCAACGAGTTGGAATTTCATCCGTATTCAAGGCCGGAAGTGCCTGGGCCATTGCCGCCCTGGCCTATGGGACACAGCAGGTCCCCCGGGCGGACGTGATTGTGGGACCGGGAAACATCTATGTAACCCTGGCCAAGAAGATTGTCTCGGGAACCGTGGGAATTGACATGATCGCAGGCCCCAGCGAAATTTTGATCATTGCGGACCGGGATGCCAATCCTGATTTTATTGCAGCCGACCTGCTCTCCCAGGCAGAGCACGATGTCATGGCCTCCTCCATCCTTGTTACAAATTCTGAAGATTTGGCAAAAAAAACCGTTCTGGCCCTTGAAAAGCAGCTGGGCAATCTGTCCCGGCAGGATACAGCCCGGACCTCCATTAAAAATTTCGGGGCCATCATGCTTGTGCCGGACATTGAAACCGGCATTGCCCTTTCCAACCGCCTGGCCCCGGAACATTTGGAGCTCATAGTCAAAGAACCCTTTGACTATATTGAAAGAATCCGCAATGCCGGCGCTCTTTTTATAGGGCCCTACACCCCCGAACCCATGGGAGACTATATTGCAGGCCCCAACCATGTGCTGCCCACGGCCGGAACCGCCCGGTTTTCCTCTGCATTGAGCGTGGAGCACTTCACAAAGAAAACCAGCCTGATCCACTATTCAAAATCAGCTTTTAAGCGAGAGGCCGATGACGTGATCCGGCTGGCCATGACCGAGGGGTTGGATGCCCATGCCAATTCAGTAAAAATCCGCAAATAAAACCAGAGGAAACCAAGACCCCTGGTAAGATTATTGACTGGTAAGATTATTGAAGTCTTTCCAGGGCCTCTTTCAGGTTTTGCACGGAAATCGGCTTTGCCAGGGAATCTGCAAAGCCGAACTCT
The DNA here is from genome assembly GCA_003353855.1 of Desulfobacteraceae bacterium. GTDB lineage: Bacteria > Desulfobacterota > Desulfobacteria > Desulfobacterales > Desulfobacteraceae > NBML01. The sequence goes on along the minus strand of PIVS01000150.1, from coordinate 2,869 downwards.
TTGCAGTTTTCCATGGCAGGATCACTGGAATAGCCGGAAGCAACAATGGCTTTGATTGCAGGATTCAGTTCAACCAATCGTCCCAATGTTTCAATACCTCCCATTCCCTGTTTCACCTCTAAATCCAGAATTACCACCTCAATACTCTTTCCCGACAAAACCAATGACTGATATTTTTCCACGGCCTCTTCCCCATTCCGGGCAAGAACCGGGGTATACCCCAGACGAATGAGTATTTTTTCGGTTATCTGACGGATCATGGCATCATCATCCATAAACAATACCATGGGGCTGTTTTTACTCGCGGGCCTGGCCCTCTCCCTGACAGCCTCCTCGTCAGAAAATTGAACAGGCCTGATTTTTTCCAGGGAGGGTTCTTTTTGAAACACCGGCAATATCAACTCCACCAGGGTCCCGCTGCCGGGGGTAGAATCAATCCGGATGGTTCCCTGGTGATTTTTTACAATGGACCAGGCAATGGACATGCCAAGGCCGGTTCCCTTGTTTTTCCCCATGGGTTTGGATGAATAATAGGGTTCAAAGACCTTTTCGATATTCCTAGCTTCAATGCCACGGCCCCGGTCCCGGATACAAATACATATCATGCCCGGCTTTTCCTGGTGCACCCCGGCCGAAACCATTACTTTGTTTTCCATATCCATGGATTCGGCAGCATTGACAACAATATTTTTCAAGGCCTCTTTCATCTGCTCCTGATCAGCTTCCATTACAGGCGGAAGGTCATTGATGATCAACTGGTATTCAACCCCTTCTGATTCAGCAAGAGATGCCAGGGTCTCCTTTAAAAATCCCCTGGTATCAATATGGGATTTAATGCGTATTCCCCCCTTGGAAAAAACAATAAACTTGGAGGCCAGCTCCTTTGCCTGGAGAACAGAGGCTTCTGCATCGGCAAGATACTCCATTCTCTGATCAGGAGAAGCCATCATCTGGGCCAGATTGATATTTCCCAGGGTAATGGAGAGGGTATTATTAAAATCATGGGCAATTCCACTGGCCAGGGTTCCGATTGCTTCCAGTTTTTCAGACCGGATCAATCTTTTCCGGGCCTGTTTCAATTCATTTTCCGATCGTTTTCTTTCTATGGAGACGGCGATCTGCTCGGAAACAAAACCTAGAAGTTCCACATCGGACCGGGTAAATTGTTCGGGATTTGTATAGCTCTGAACTGCCATAACCCCCAACACCTCTCTTTGAATCATCAAAGGCACCCCCAGCCAGACCTTGGGAAGGCTGCCCCTCACCCGGCCCTGGGCGGACAATTTTTTTAAGTTTTTTTCATTCAATAGGAGGGGGGTTTTTTCCAGGATCACATCCCCTGTCAGGGAAGGATTTTCCGTAAACCGATGTATCCACCTAGGACCAGACTCATCTTTTTCATCCACCTGGTAAACATAGCGGATGGCATTTTTCTTTTTGTAATAAATGGCAATATAAAAATTGGTCATGTCCAAAAGAGAGGACAGATGCCTGTGGATGGACCGATAAAATTCCTGAAGGGTCTTGCTGGTATTTTGCGCACTGGCAACGTGGAACAGCGCTTTATTAACCGCTTCTGCCCGGATTTTCTTAAAAACAGTATTCTCCAGCCGCTTTACATATTGTTCCAGTTCTTCATAGCTGGGTTTGTCGCCCATGGATACCACCTATATAAATCAGGTTTATGCCATTCATCCCTACCATATTACTAAAAATGAAAAAATTATATATTTTTTTCATAAATTTATATTCAATTCTCCAGGTTATTATAGAATGCTCTGATTATATATTGACTAACGCGTTGATTTTAATCTATATATATCGTTTGTATTCATTTTTGATGATAACTTTAAACGATAAAGATAACGACAATGCAGACCATACGTGGGTTTAGAGATATACTGCCCGAACATATATCCCTGTGGCAGAAGGTTGAAAAAGAGGCATTTGCCCTGTTCGAATCATTTGGATTCAAGGAGATCAGGATCCCTGTCCTGGAGAAAACTGACCTGTTTGCCAGGAGCATCGGAGAAACCACCGACATTGTCGAAAAAGAAATGTATACCTTTCCCGACAGAAAAGGGGCTCGGCTGACCCTGAGACCCGAAGCCACAGCATCCATTTGCAGGTCCTATATCCAACATAAAATGTATGCCGCGGATCCGGTGAGAAAATTTTATATGACCGGCCCCATGTTCCGGCGGGAAAGGCCCCAGAAAGGAAGGTATCGGCAATTCTACCAGATTGATGCCGAGGTGTTCGGCATTGAATCAGCCTATATAGACAGTGAACTGATTTTTTTACTCAATGAGCTATTCAAGCGCCTGGGATTAACAGGACTTACCGCCCATGTCAACAGCCTGGGATGCCCTGAATGCCGGCCTTCTTTTCAAAAAGCATTGCTGGATTTTCTGGGAAAAAGAAAAGAAGCCCTGTGTGAAAATTGCGCCCGGCGAATTAAAAAAAACCCTTTACGGATTCTTGACTGCAAGGTGACAACCTGCCAGGAAGCCCTTGAAGGCGCACCTGCCACCATCGACCACCTATGTCCTGCCTGTGATGATCATTTTACCATTGTTCGGACAACCCTGAAAAAACAAGGGGTTGAATTCATGGTGGACAAATCCCTTGTCCGGGGACTTGATTATTATAGCCGGACTGCCTGGGAAATTAAGACCACCACCTTAGGGGCACAGAGCGCCGTGGCCGGAGGCGGGAGATATGACGGCCTGGTAAAAGAACTGGGAGGCCCTGCCACCCCTGCCATTGGATTTGCCATCGGGTTTGACCGCCTGGTGGAAGTCATGGAGCAACTGGAAATTGAATCAAAAAAATCCCAACTGGACCTGTTCATTGTTGCCCTGGGGGA
>PIVS01000674.1 GCA_003353855.1 Desulfobacteraceae bacterium | reverse complement strand
TTGCGGCAAAGGGATTTGAAAAGGACAACTTTTTCAGCCAGGCAGTGGTTGATTTAAGGGGATATCCCAAGCTTGAAGGCACCAGACATGTGAACATGGCCCTCATTGTCAAGCTGATCCCAAGTTATATGTTCAATCCCGGCGAATTCCCGGAAATTCCGAAAATGAACGGTTCTGAAAATGACGACTATCTTTTCGAACAGGGCCCCACAAGAGGGTATGCAAAAATTCAATTCCATGACTTTAGAAAAACATATGCAACAAAATATTTGCCTAATATCGAAATATTCAATGAGCAGATCAAGGCCTATGAAGAATTTTTGATGGTGTCCGGGATGGAATTGAAAGACCAGATGATGAACGATTTTGATTATCTTCTGTGTGTTGGTGAAATTTTTACCCTGGTTGCCTACGGACAACTTATCATCGAAAGTGCTGCCATTGAAGAGGTCGACGATGACCTGCTGGATAAGATTTTTGATTTTATGGTCAGGGACTTTTCAAAATTCGGCCTTGAACTTTATGAAAAAGGGCTGTCCACAGGACCCCAGCAGGGTGCCTGTCTGAAAATGATCAAAAGACCTAATGATGATGGTGATAAATTTGAAAAAGTTTTAAAAGAGCATGTATACTCTTTAATTGACACCTATGAAATGAATCCTTGATAAACGCAAACGGGTAAACCATCTGCCAGGCATTGGTTTACCCGTTTTTGATATCCCCTGTCACTCTTTTTTATTTTTTCTCTTCTTCATATCAATGTACCAGGTCTCTTCACCATAGAGACTATCTGAACATTCAGGACAGATGCCATGGCTGAATGCTGCATCGGAATGACTTTCAATATAGGATTCAATCAGATTCCAATACCCTTTGTCATCCCTGATTTTTTTACAGCTTGAGCAAATGGGAATAAGACCATCCAGGGTTTTAATCCTGGTCAACGCATTTTTCAGATCTCTGACAAGTATTTCTCTTTCATTTTGGATCAGTATTCTCTGGGTGATATCCCGGGTGATATGAACTGCGCTGATAATTTCCCCAACATTATTGAATATGGGATCAACGGTTATGAGCATCCAGGAGCCCTCCCTGATTTCAACCTCAGCACTCTCTCTTTTCCCGGTCTTAAGCATTATAGGAAAAGGACAGGAGTTAATGGGTTGATCTGTTCCATGGACTAATTTGCAGCATTTAAGTCCGATGGAATCTTGCACCCTCAATTGAAAATATTTTTCCACTGTCCGGTTTGACCTGAGAATGACGGAATCAAGATCAATTATGGTGATCCAATCCTCAATTGCATCAACTGTTTTTTCCCAATCCTTTCTGGCTATCCGTTTAAATGCGTTATTAACTTTATTTTTCTCAACCTGGATTCTAAGATTTTTATTCATCTCTTCCAGTTCAATGATCTGCTGATTAACATTTTTTTGATCAAGGCTCATTTGATCCTCCTTTATAAAGGGGTTGATCAAATATTGTCATATTGAGTGTCAAATTTTGGATACAAAATTAAATCTGTGGTCCGACCAGTCTTTCACATCATTAGAAATGAGGCTCATTTCATCATTCTTGGATTTAAGCACCCATGCTATCCACTACCATATTACGCAAAAAACGTTCCGTTTTGCGCATTATGAAGTTCACGCCAAAAATAAGTTAGTCTGTCTGACTTCTTTTAATACTCAGCTTCCTCATCCTGGAGGCGAAGGTGGACCGGTTGATGCCCGAGGCCTTGGCAGCCCAGGTGATATTCCAATTATGCTTTTTCAGCAGGGAATTTACATAGGTTTTTTCCAGTCCCGGCCAGGTCAATTCGGTAAGATCCACCATGAACTCATTTTTCATCTGGGGCTGCAAGCCTGGCAGTGCATAGGGATCATCCGTCACAAGCTGCTTTTCCTGGAAATGGGGCGGAAGATTTTCCGGCTGAATATACTCCTCCGGGATGGTCACCATGAGATACCGGATCAGGTTTTCCAGCTCCCGGATATTTCCCGGCCAGTGATATGCCACCAGATACTGCATGGCGTTGGGAACCATTTTTTTTTCTCCTGCCTTGGCCTTAACGGCTTCGGTTTCAAGAAAATATTTGACCAGAATCGGGATATCTTCCCGCCGTTCCCTCAAAGGAGGCAGGTGGACAGGCAGGACAGAGAGCCTGTAATACAAATCCTGACGGAAACTATTTTCCGCAATCATTTTCTTAATATCCTTATTGGTGGCAGCAACAATTCTAACATCAATATTCCTGGCCTTTGTTTCCCCAAGGGGCTTGATCTCGTTTTTCTGCAGCACCCTGAGCAGTCCGGCCTGGGTACTCATGGGCATATCCCCGATCTCATCCAGAAATACCGTTCCCCCGTCGGCAGCTTCGAACAGGCCGGCCCTGTCCTTGGTGGCACCGGTAAATGCCCCTTTATAATAGCCAAATAATTCACTTTCCAAAAGGGTTTCCGA
>PIVS01000149.1 GCA_003353855.1 Desulfobacteraceae bacterium | reverse complement strand
TATTCCTGAATCAAGTCTGACCTTAATGCCATGGGGATGATTTTTTGAGTTGGTGAGGATATCCTTTACCACTCCTTGGGTGAGTTGCCCGGTTCTCTGATCTTGTTTTTGTACAACCTTTACTTCCAGCCCTTTTCGGATATCAATCCGTTTCTGTCCATTCATCTGCAGTCCTTATCTGTTTTTAATTCATATTTCCATGGTCAATAGATGGGGGATTCAATTAGGTTCCTTGAACCCGCTGAAATCGGCCCGGTAAAGCCTTAGACTGTTGCTAACAACTGATATGCTGGATGCTGCCATGGCAAGGGCTGCCAGGATAGGGTGAAGCTGCCGCAAAAATTGTGGAAACATGTCAAAGGGCGCCAGAATCCCGGCTGCCACCGGAATTAAAACAATATTATATACAAATGCCAGAAACAGATTCTGGCGAATGGTGTGGATGGTGCGCCGGCTGATATGGATAGCCAGGGGAATCCCTGTGAGTCTGCCGCTGGAAAGGATCACATCCCCGGTTTCTATGGCCACATCCGTGCCCGTACCAATGGCAAAACCGATATCGGCCCGGGCAAGGGCCGGGGCATCATTAATCCCGTCCCCCACCATTCCCACCAAGGCCTTACCATCTTGGAGCTGTTCTATTTTACCTGATTTTTCTTCCGGCCTGACATCCGCCGCAATATCATCCACACCCACTTCTTTGCCAATGGCCCGGGCGGTCTGAAGGTTGTCCCCGGTGAGTATGATCACCCGGAGCCCTTCCTTTTTAAGAGAGGCAATGGCCTGTTTTGAGTCTGGTTTCAGCACATCAGATACCGATAGGATGCCCAGCACCTCGGATTCTCCGGCCAGAACCATAACGGTCTTCCCCTCATTTTGCAATGAGGCAACCTGTTGGGAAACAGCCTCGGTCAAAAGGGTACCAAACCATCCGGGTTTACCCAGACGAAGTTTATCTCCCAGGACTTGTCCTGCAACCCCGAAACCGCTGTGGGCTTTGAATTCCTTTGGATCATCCAGGGCAGCCCCTTTATCCGTGGCAAATGCCACAATGGATTTTCCAATGGGGTGTTCAGACCCTTTTTCCAGGGAGGCCGCCATCACCAGGACCTCCTGGCCGGTTAATCCGCTGCCCTCCAGGGGAATCACATCCACCACGCTTGGGTGGCCCTGGGTGATGGTACCGGTTTTATCCATCACAATGGTGTCTAATTTTGCGGCCATCTCAAGGGCCTGGCTGCGCTTGAACAAAATGCCGTTTTCAGCCCCCTTACCGGTTCCGGCCATGATGGCCGTGGGGGTTGCAAGACCAAGGGCGCAGGGACAGGCAATGACCAGAACTGCCACCATCCGGATCATGGAGGGGACAAACTCCCCGGTTACTCCCCACCAGATACCAAAGGTGATCAGGGCGATAATGATAACCCCGGGCACAAAAACAGCTGCCACCCGGTCTGCCAGAGCCTGGATGGGTGCGCGGCTCCCCTGGGCTTCCTGGACCATCCGTATGATCTGGGCCAGGGCCGTGTCTTTGCCCACCCGGGTGGCCTTAAATTTCACCAGGCCATCCTTGTTAACCGTACCCCCTGTGACCCCTTCTCCCGGACTTTTGTCCACGGGGAGTGGTTCCCCGCTGAGCATGGACTCATCCACGGCAGACTGACCTTCAATGACAATACCGTCCACTGGAATTCTCTCCCCCGGGCGAATCAGGATGATATCTCCTGTTTTTACGCTGCTTATGGGCACCAGTGTTTCAGACCCGTCTTTCAGCAGGGTGGCTGTTTTAGGGGTAAGGCCGATAAGTTTTTTAATGGCTCCTCCGGTCTTTCCCTTGGTTCGTGCCTCCAACAGCTTGCCAAATTTTATCAGAGTGATAATCACGGCAGATGTTTCAAAATAAACATGACCATCAAGAGAGGAGAGCAATAAAATGGCAAGGGAATAGAAATAAGCCACCGAGGATCCCAGAGCAATGAGCACATCCATGTTGGCTGTTTTATTTTTCAGGCTTTTATAGGCTCCCATATAATAATCCCAGCCCGTATAAAACTGGACCGGTGTGGCAAGGGCAAGAAAAAACCAGTTGACCCAGGCCCCATGGCTCCATGGCCCCACCAGGCCAAAGTCCCTGGACATGCTCAGCAAAAACAGGGGCAGGGCAAAGGCTGCACCCACAAAAAATTTTTGTTTCTGATCCTGAATTTCACGGTTACGTGCTATCTCCTCCACATCTGCCTCATCTATTCCATCCCCAGCCACTATCAGATCAAACCCGATCTCTTTCACCCGGGAGACAATATCATCCATGGAAATCTCAGAGGGCAGGTAGGAAACAAAAAGCTGTTCCGATGCAAAATTGACAGAGGCGTTTATCACACCCGGTGCTTCTCTGTTCAGTATTTTTTCAATATTGGCAGCACAATTGGCACAGCTCATTCCCGTCACCGGCATATTTTTTTCAGCCGCGACCACCTTAAAACCCAGGTCAGCAATCTTCCCTAAAATTTGATCCAAAGGGATCACCTCCGGGTCAAAGGTAACCATGGCCTGCTCTGCTGCAAAATTTACATTTACCTTTGTTACTCCATCAAGCTGGTCCAGGGTTTTGTTGATATTAGCAGCACAATTGACGCAGCTCATTCCGGTCACCGGTAAGGTTAAAGATTGTTCTCCCATCCTGCAACGCCTCCATCTGTTTCACCATTGTACAGCCCTGTACAAGCGGTACATTATCCTTTGTCCCGGGCAAGGTTCTGACCAACGCTTTTGTTCAGTCAATATAACCACAAATTTTAATTTGACAAATTTTGCATTTCCCAGGTTTTCATGTATACTCATTTTCATTTACGGTCATTAGAAAAAAGGGTCATGTTTTCAATAGGCCTGAATTATGAATCTGGAGGTTGTAAATGATAAAAACATCCCCCTGGCGGCTTGGTTTGTTTAGTCTTTGCCTTTTTATAATTTTTTTTTATTTTAATACCCCGTGCAAGGCGGGCCAAGCAGGCGGGACACTCAGATTTGGCGTCCATGTTTCTGCCATGGGAAATTTGGATCCCCATTTTGCAGCGGGCTCCCAGGACCGGGCTTTTGCAGATATGGTTTTTAACGGATTACTTCGGTATATCCCCGGAAATGCCCCTCAAATAGAACCGGATCTTGCCCTTACCATGCCTAAGTTCAGAATGGAAAGAGGTAAACAGATCTGGACGATAAACCTGCGAAAAGGGGTTTTCTTTCACCCGGGTCCTGATACCCCGGCCCATGAGCTGACTGCAGACGATGTGATCTTTTCCCTGAAAAAATCAGCCGATAAAAAATTTTGTGCCTATGCCGGCGGATATACCGGCATGGCCGTCAACAAACAGGGTAACTATGGTCTGGAAATCATCCTTGAAAAACCAATCTCCTCTATTTTATTCTTTCCCAAGCTGACCAATTATGGAGGTGGCTTTATTATCAGTAAACAGGCTGTGGAAACCATGGGATATGAAAAATTCAAAGCCCACCCCATCGGTACCGGTCCCTTTGCCTTCAAAGAGTTATTGCCCGGAAGCAAACTTAGCCTCACAGCAAACAGGCAATATTTCAGGGGAGCACCTAAACTTACCGGGATTGAAATCCTTTTCATACCTGAAATAAAAGATCGTGAAACAGGATTAAGAGAAGGCCGGCTGGATGTGATCACAGGGTCCGCGAAAAAGGGATGGATTGAAGCCATGGAAAAAGAAAATTCCATTAAAATTGATACCCATGGCGTGGGGGAAGTGGGCACCATTCATTTTAACACCCGGATGAAACCCCTGGATGACGTCAGGGTTCGAAGGGCCATTGTTCATGCCCTGAGCCGGGATGCCTTCCTCAACACAACAAGTCCCCGGTTATCAGGCCCTGTTTTTTCACCGGTGCCGGCCCGGTTCCTGCCCGGGGGATTATCGGAAAAAGAAACCAAGACATTGAAAATAGCTTTTCACCAGGATCTGGACAAAGCAAAGCAATTGCTAAATGAGGCCGGGTATCCCCAGGGTTTTTCCCTGGATATCATAACCTCGGAAAAACGGGTCTATAAGAACTATTATTTTGTGATGAAAGAGCAATTGGCGAAAATAGGGATCACCTGTAATCTAACCATTGAGACCCACTCCAACATGCACAAAAAAATCCGGCAGGATCCCAAACCCATTACTATTTACCCAGCCTGGCGTCCCAACGCCGATGCTTATCTGACCCGGTTCTTTCACTCAGACTCCATCATTGTCTCAGGTTCCAGACCGGACACCAATTTTTCCCACTATGACAAAATTGATAAGCTCATTGAAGCCGCACGGCTGACCATTGACCCGGATGCACAGGTAAACCTGTGGGTCCAGGCTCAGATCAGAATTTTAGATGATGTGGCAGCCTATCCTGTCATGTTTACCCGGCAATGCTATGCCAGGAGAAAACATGTTGATTACGGCCACAGCCTGGTTTCCACCATGGCTTTATATCCCCAGTTTACTGAGAACACATGCCTGAAACCATAATTAGCGCCCATTGCTGCACGAAAATCCCCATATAAAGGCTTTACCATGAACACCTATACCAAAATACTGCTGACAACCCTGCCCCTTGTCATCTTTTTCATTTTTGCAACGGCTGGGACCACCTATCATTTTTCCCGGAAGGCGCTTATTGATCTGGGTGAAACCTGGCTTGATACACGTCTGTCAGAGGCCATGGACATCGCCAGGACCCAGGAAAAAATGCTCCATGAATATGGACTGGAAAAAATTGCGGCCAGCATTGCCAAGGCGAAGCTGGATGCAGCAACGGAGATTGCCGTTATAGGAGTTGGCAAACAAGGATATATTTTTGCCGTGGATACAACCGGCGTCATTATATTTCATCCCAATAAATACCTGATTGACACGGATGTCAGTTCGGAAAAATGGTTTACACAAATGGGATCCGATTCCGGACGTCTGGTTCTGGATATGGATGGGAAAAAAAGTTTGGCCCGGTTTGAATCCTTCAAGGAATGGGAGTGGTTTATATTGGCGGTGGATCCCATGGAAGAGGTATACGGGATAGCAAACAGGATGAAACCCTACCTTTTTTCCCTGGTTATTTTTGCCGCCATTGTCATTTCCCTGGCCTTGATGCTTTTGACCCGACGCCTGACACGCCCCCTTGAAGGACTGGTCCAGGGAGCTGAAAAAATTGGTAAGGGGAATCTTGACACCCGGATACCCATCCATACCAGGGATGAATTCGGCCATCTAGCAAAGGGATTCAACCAGATGGCCTTCCGGCTACAGGAAACCCTGACTGCCATGAAATACAGTGAGGAACACTTTCGATCCCTCATTGAAAATTCCAGTGACCTTATCTGGATCCTGGATGCCCAGGGTAATTTTATTTTTATAAGCCCATCCATCCGGAGGATTCTCGGGTACTCACCGGAGGAGCTCATGGGTGTCAATGCCTTTGATCTAATCCACCCCGAGGACAAAACACTTCTTTTACAACGGTTTAAGCTGAGAATCAAAGGGATTGTCCAGGCCCAGCCCACGGAACACCGTTTCCGGCATAAGGACGATTATTGGTGCACCCTGGAATCCGTCAGCAAGAATCTTTTGGAACATCCGGCCATCAAGGGGGTGGTGATCAACGCCCGTAATATCACCAAGCGAAAATTGGCAGAAAAAGCCCTTAAGCAGTCCCACCTGGAACTTGAAAAGCGGGTAGAAGAAAGGACCAGTGAACTTCTGGTGATGAATAAAGCGCTGAATTCAGAAATTTTGATACGAAAAGAAAAAGAGATCGAATTGGAAAAAGCCAACCAGGCAAAAAGCGATTTTCTGGCCAATGTAAGCCATGAAATCAGGACCCCCTTAAATTCGGTCATTGGATTCAGTGAGCTCTTGTCCACAATGATCTCGGAAAAGCAACAATCAAGTTACCTAAATGCCATTACCACTGCTGGAAAAAACTTACTCAGCCTGATCAATTCTATCCTGGATCTGTCAAAAATGGAGGCAAAAAAGCTTAAAATTCACCGGAATCCTGTTTCTCTGGATGTACTCTTCAAGGAGACCCACCGTCTGTTCAATGTCAAGCTCCAGGAAAAATCCCTGGAATTTATCTCTGAAATTGATACCAATCTTCCAGATTTCCTTTTTCTGGATTACCTGCGGTTAGGCCAGGTATTAACCAATCTCATTGATAATGCCATTAAATTCACCCGGACCGGTCATGTTCGGTTGATTGCCAAAACCCTCAACCCACAGAACCAAAATGCAAATTTCATTTATCTTGTTATTCAAATAGAAGACACAGGTATAGGGATCCAAAAGGACAAGACAGATATTATTTTTGAATCCTTTCAACAGGAATCGGCAGGGACCAGCCGAAAATTCGGCGGCACCGGTCTTGGGCTATCCATCTGCAAACAGCTGGTAAATCTAATGGGGGGAACAATATCTGTGACCAGCACTCCGGAAAAAGGGAGTAAGTTTGAAGTTTCTTTGCCAGGGGTTGAGATCAGCCAAAAAAAACCCATTCCAAAAGCTGAAAAGACTATCAACCTTAACAAAATCAATTCCAAAGTTTTATTCAAAGAGCTGGAACCTGAAATAAAATCCCGGTTAAAGAAACAAATTTTGCCCCGACTGCCAAAACTCCAGGAAGGCATGAAAATCTCTGATATCCAAAAAATTGCCGATGAGATCATAACAATGGCAAATCTATCCCAGCTCACGGAATTTGAAAAATTCGGCAAACAATTATTTCAGTATACAGAGTCCTTTGATATTGAAAATATCAGTTTTTCCCTGGAACAACTTTCCCGTGATATAGAAAAACTGGACAACAATGACTAATTTTAACAACAACTATGGCTTTGCTTTTTTAGGGAATAAACAGGATCTGATCCACCCCCACAAGGTATTTCCGTCCAGGCTCTCTTTTTCAGTGGTATTCAGGAGCTGGGTCATTTTTTCGGTATCTGAATACCGATCCTTTCGGGTAATGATCTCCTCATCCGGGTCCAATTGCTTTATAACCCTGGCAGGATTCCCGACAGCAACCACATTGGCTGGGATATCAGTGGTGACCACAGCCCCGGCGCCGATGATGCTGTTCTTTCCAATGGTGACACCCTTGCAAACAATGGCAGAGTCTCCAACCCAAACATTTTCCTCAAGCACCACCCGGCTCACGACTGTGGGCGGCAGGGATCTGTCATAGATGCCGTGCCAGTCGGAATCTGTGATATAGGCATGACTGGCGAGCATGCAGGAGTCGGCAATGGATATGCTGTTGGCAGCAGAAATCCTTACCCCCGGAGAAATGAGCACATGGTCACCAATGGTGATGCCGTCAATCCCTGAGCGGTCAGACCACACCGTCAGCCGTGTTTTCTTATCGGAACACCCTAAAAGGGTAATATGGCTGCCAATGCGCACCGGTCCGCCAAACACCTCAATATGCCAGGGTTTTACAATAAAAGAATTGGAGCCAAGTCCGGCAAGCTGGGGTTCCAGGTAATGGCGGACATAAAAGTCCTGGAGCCTGTACCAGGCTTTTTTAAGATAATAGGGTCTGTTATCTTTGATCAATTGGAAAGCCCCAGATATCTATGGCCCTGCCAGGCTGCATGATCGAAGAAACGGGCTGCCGGGGTCAGGTTATACAGAGCATCCGCAGCCATGAGGGCCACCGCATTGGTCCAGGAGATTTTCTCCTCGGGCCAAACCACCATGTCCGGATAGGTATAGCCGCACCAAAAGGTTTTGTCTTCATATACCCTGTCCTGGATCCATGAAAAAACAATCCTGGCCTTGGGGGTATTTCCCATGGCATCCAGGGCAAGCACAAGTTCCGATGTCTCGGCAATTGTTACCCAGGGCTCGTCAGACACGCATCTGGCACCCTGACCTTCGATCATATATTTACTCCAGTACTTGTCAATGCGGGCCTGGGCTTTTTCTCCCCGAAGGGCTCCGCTGAGAATAGGATAAAACCAGTACATGGAAAACCGGGATTTGCTGACATTGTAAACATGGAGATTTTCCTGGATGGAATTTCCCAGGTTTTCAAAGGCCTGTTCCCAGTTTTTTTTCTCTTTTCCAAGAACAGCGGCAATGGCCAGGGCACACTTGAGACTCATGAAAATAGAGCTTGAACCTGCCAGCAGGGACATGGGATCAACTTTTCCCTCGGGGCTTTTGGCCCAGTAGATTTCCCCTGTAGCGGTCTGAAGATTTAATGCAAACTTGATCCCTTTTTCCAAGGTTGCCCAATATTGCTCAAGTAATTGGATATCCCGGGTAATCAAATAGGCATGGAAAAGCCCGACGGCAATATAACAGGCCATATGGGTCTCACAGGTCCTGTCTTCGGGTACTCCATCCACATAGGAAGAAAACCATGATCCATCCGGATTCTGGTTTGTTTCCAGCCATTGAAAGGCCAGTCTGGATTCCTTATAAAGCCCCCCGATATTCAGCCCCATAATGGATTCAACCAAATCCCAGGGATCGGTTTTCCCGTCAATATGCCAGGGAATATCTCCGGATTTTTTTTGTAGGCTCGCAATCATGCCTGCAACTGAGTCGATGTTCAGAGCAGAAAATGGTCTTGATTTTGCTGGTGTTTGGAACATTGGCGCCTCTCTGTTATATAGTACCCCTTAATTATTGAAGGGTCACCGTATCAAATCTTATTTTTTTTTTCAAGGATCAAGACTTTTTATTCATGAATGATAATTCATTAGATGTTTTTTTTTAATACTACAGAATTACCCCAGGATGTTAACCCCCTGGATTTTTCAGCTAAATCTCTGAAATTGAATAGTATTTTATCCTCACCTCTCCTAAATTGCTGAAAATGTTTTTCCTTGACAACCCCCTTCTTTTTCTGTAAATCAAAAATGAATACTCATTCATAAGTTATTTGATGTATACTCGTAAAAGTAGGAGGAAATCATGGTAAGAAAAATCAGAAAGGCTGCAGTCATCGGGTCCGGAATCATGGGAGGCGGGATTGCCGCCCTTCTTGCCGGGGCCGGTGTAAATGTACTGCTCCTGGACATTGTCCCTTTTGACTTAAAAGATGAAGAAAAAAATGATGGCGCTGCCAGAAACAGAATCGTAAAAGCTGGTATGGATGCAGCCCTTGCGTCAAGCCCCTCTTTATTTTTTAACAAAAAAGATGCCGCTCAGATTGCCATAGGCAACCTGGATGATGACATTGAGAAACTGTCCGAATGTGACTGGATCATTGAGGTCGTTGTTGAAAACCTGGCCATCAAAAGAAATCTTTTTAAAAAGATAGCAAAGGTTAAAAAAGAGGGAGCCATTGTCTCCACCAACACTTCCGGTATTCCCCTTAAAGATATCTGCGACGGATTTTCCCAGGAATTCAAAGAACATTTCATGGGCACCCATTTCTTTAACCCGGTCAGATACATGCACCTGCTTGAACTTATCTCCGGCGCTGACACCCTGCCTGAAATCCTGGAGTTTATTGCCGGATTTGGTGAGAAAAATCTGGGTAAAGGAATCGTATGGGCAAAGGATACCCCCAACTTTGTGGGCAATAGAATCGGTATCCAGGGCATTGGCGCCTGCATGAAATTCATGATTGAAGACGGCATGTCCGTTGCTGACGTTGATGCCCTTTTCGGTCCTGCCCTGGGCCGGCCGAAAACTGCAATATTTAAGACCACGGACCTGGTCGGTCTGGACACCATGGCCCATGTGGCCAAAAACTCCTTTGACCTCTGCCTGGACGACGAGCAGAGAGACACCATGGATCTGCCGGACTTCATTGGCAAGATGGTAGAAAAAAATATGCTGGGCAACAAGACCCAGGGCGGTTTTTACAAAACTGAGCTGACCCCTGAATGGAAAAAAATCCGAAAAGTTCTGAATATTACAACCCTGGAATATGAAGACCTTGTTCGCCCCACCTTCCCCTGTCTGGATGAAGCCAAGAAAAAAGACAGTCTGGCTGAAAAACTTGCCAGCGTCCTCAAGGGTGATGACCGTGGTTCAAAGTTTGCCTGGAAATGCGTGGCAAATGCCTACCAATATGCAGCCAACCGTGTTCCCGAGATAGCCGACACCATCGTTGAAATCGACAACTCCATGAAATGGGGTTACAATTTTGAGATGGGTCCCTTTGAAGCATGGGATGCCTACGGAG
>PIVS01000148.1 GCA_003353855.1 Desulfobacteraceae bacterium | reverse complement strand
TTGAAGATACGACATAATTTCAAATACAGGGCGCAGATATACAGACATTTTGAACTTCAAATTTTTCTTTTTTTTAAATCAGCTTAAGCAGCTTTATCCCATTTATATACATGGTGTAATCCACCAATTCTGGGAGAGGAAATAATTTTTGCAGATCTAAACAGTTTATTTTGGATTTCTCGTCCGGCTGGGGAATCCCGATCAAAGATCAAATACTTTGGAGCGCTGTCAAAAGGAAATGCATTCTTCAACTGCTGAACCACCCACTCTGCTGTAGGATGCTCAGTAACATTGAAATGAACGATTTTTCTTCTGGCATGATCAATAATGAAAAATACATAAAGAGTCTTGAAGCTAATGGTTAGGACGGTAAAAAAATCCATGCCCATTATGTATTGACGATGATTTTTTAAAAATATTTTCCATTGTTGTCTTTTCCCCTTGGTTTTATCCGGGTCATCGGGTCTGATCTTTTTAAGATATCGAGATATGGTCCTTTGAGAAATTTGATTTTTAGTATAGCCAAGTTTCAAAAGTTCAGAATATATTCTGGGAGCACCCCATATATAATTTTCGGTTGCCATTTTTTTTAAAAGCTGGCGGATTTCCAAATTTATTGATGGCCTGCCAAGCCTTTTGCGTTTAGCTGACTTTTTAGTCCAATATTTCTTGAAACGCCGCCTTTGCCAGTCGATGACAGTTTCAGGTTTAACGATTATCAGAGCATCCATCCATTTTGGCCAGGTCCTTTTTAATGCTACTAACAATGAACGGGTTAGATCAGTGATGTTTTTAGACTCTTCTTTCTTTGTTTGGTAAATCATTAATTGCTGCCGCAGTTCTATCGTTTCCAAAACAAGGTTATTTTTTGATTTGAACAGGATCTGAATTATTACGAACTGAAAAATCAACAGCCGGATTAACGCCCGATACATTATCTTTGTGCTCCTTATTTAATTTTCAGCAAGAAGCACAACTCAATATCAGGTTCATTTGGTATTGACAATAAATTTTGAAAAACCTGCAATGCGCTGATATTGTAGCATGATTCTATACAGGCAAACCACAGGAGAATAGGCCTTGAGACATAAAGTTTTATTGAGGATTTTTTTACAAACTTCTCGGCTCTATGTAACCTAATTCATGCAACGCATTAAGCAGTTCTGTTACTGATTTTTTACCAAGATTTTTTATTCTTAATAAACTTTTTCCATTTAACTCTGCTATTTTTTGGGGATTATTTAATATATTTTCATATCCGTGATATTCGAAATAATTTACAAGACAAGTTTGTGTTCGAGTGGAAAGCATTTGTTTTAAAGGCGGCCATTTATCAAGGTTGTCATGTCTATCTTTTTCCCGAAGGTAAATCTGAGATGCTCTTGTTAAACTGATGTTGTAACGCAAGGCAATTTGTTTGAGCATTTTGCCCTGCTGCCTTAATTTAAAAATTTCTTTGTCTCTTTTTTGGATTTCTTTTTTTCTATCGTTTGAATTTGGATATGCCATATTGTTAATTGTCCTTACCTGTTACGAACCAAAATCTGGTCATACTTTGTGCCGAATTACAGATCATAATATTTAACCCGTTTTCAGGCGTTTCCCCAAATTCATATGGTCTTTTGGAGAAGATTATAGTGATAAATCTCCAAAAGTCTTGTCCTGTCCACCATATATAGATTTTCTTCTTATGACACAGCAGGCAATTTCTCCAAAATTCAAGGCTCAAAATCCAATGATAAAGGGGGCTGATATGACATACCAGCCCCCTTTTCAGGTGCATTTATTCAATGTTGCCCCCGACAAAGCCTATAGAATTTTCTGCCCTATTCTATTTTAATTCTCTATAGATCTAATCAGTTCAGGAACTGTTTCTGCAGATTTTATTTTGCCTTTTAAGGCTTTCAGCAGGTTTATATCTTTTATGCTCTTAATTTTTGCAATGACTGTTTTGCAATCATCAGTTTCTCCGAATTTGATACTAACTGCAAATTCAATCCCTTCCATGAGTCCCTTTCCAAGCCCTTGTTCAAGCCCCTGCTCAAGCCCCTGCTCAAGCCCCTGCTCAAGCCCTTGTTCAAGCCCCTGCTCAAGACCTTTCTTAAGCCCTTCATTTCTTAATTTTTCAGCCAATGTCATGATGATCCCTCCTTTTTCTTCAGACAACGTATTTGAAACAATTGATTGAATTGCCTCTGGTGTAATATCCTCTACGTTGCTAAATAAATATTTTATCAAAGATTCAAAGTATTGCAAACCTGTTTCTTGCTCCGATAATTCTTTTAACAGAAAAAAGATATCCGGTAACTTGTCTGCAACATCCAAATCAAAAATGTGCTTTAACAATAACATGGTTACCCTGGCCATAACCGTTCCCTTGATTTCATCGTCTGTGTACCGGGAGAGGTCGTACAAAAGATATTTAAAATCAGGAACATATTCGGATAA
The DNA here is from genome assembly GCA_003353855.1 of Desulfobacteraceae bacterium. GTDB lineage: Bacteria > Desulfobacterota > Desulfobacteria > Desulfobacterales > Desulfobacteraceae > NBML01. The sequence continues at coordinate 7,748 of PIVS01000148.1, read as the reverse complement.
GGTTTCAACCGGACCTTTAAACAAGGTAGACAGGTTAGGAGCAATCTTCCATCGTTCCTTACCATGATACAACACCAGGGGAATAACAATAGACAGCTTGCGGCTTTTAGACTGTTTAAGTTGAAGCCGCCATATTTTAACCATGTATTCAAGAAGCTGAAGATGAATCAACCTTTCTGGATAGCTTTTATGCTCAAAAAGAAAATAAATATAGCCGAACTCTTCCCCGAACTTAACCTTGTACAGCATATCAGAATAATAATCCTGAAGATCCTTTTCAATAAAAGAATCCTTGCAGATTTCAAGAGTGTCTAAATGAACAATATCAATTATGTTTTCAGGAAGATAATTCTCCAGAAAAGACCGGGCGTTGGGCAGATTGCTCCAGGTCTCTCTAAACAGCTTATCATGGGAATGATATAATTTATTTTTCATGCCGGTATTTGTATCACGGCAACTTGATGACCACAAGATTTTATCCAACCGGCACCCCCCTTAAGCATGACCGATATCCTGGGCTACCACATTTACCGGAGTATGGATTCTTTTACCACCCCGGACCAGGCGAAAAAGCTGACCACAACCCCCATCCCCCACTGAGCACTGCTATGTGGTCACGGCCGTTGACGCTGTGGGCAACGAATCTTTGCCCTCCAACTCATTTTATCTCAACTTTGATCTCCTTCCCATTTCAAGCCTGACCCTGGTCCGGGAAGACAATGAAAAGCCACAGATCTCCTGGAGCCACCCGGCATCTGATTTGCTGCGGTATGAGCCGAGTATTAAAAGCCAGGACCAAGAGATATTTGACACAAGCCTGCTGCCCGACAGCACAAGCTTTATCGACCAGGGCTATACCGATGATGAAAGAACTTATACCCTTGTGGCCGTGGACCAGAATTCTGCCAAAAGCATGGGCCGGGCCATCACCCTGCCAAAGCTTGCCTTTGTTCCGGAATCTTTTTCCATCAAACGGGGCATCATGAACCGGGTTAATGTTCTGGTGGATAATCTTTCCGGTAAGATCCTTAACAGCCTTACGGCAAGCCTGACCCTTAACGGCAGGGAACACACCTCCACACCCATGACCCTTCCTGTGGGTGCCTCAAGTATTCCTGTTATTGTAGGCGGATACAGTGACCTGAACGACTTTCAGGCAGCAAGTCTGACCCTGGACTCCATCCCCAACCCCGGAGAAAAAATCAGCATCATCCGCCACCACACCATGGAAGTAGGGGATGCCATGCTCAAACTCACCCTCTTTAACGAACCCTTTCTCCGGGGCGGCCTTGGCAAAATTTGGTTTGAACTGGAAAACACCGGTGCCGCACAAATAGAAATTGTCACGGCCCAAAACAGCGGGACCGCTCCTGGCCAGGCAGGCTTTTTCCTGGAGGATACCATGGACAATGTTCTCTCAACAGCCTCTCTCCAACAGGCCCTGGGAGACAAGGTCATTACCCTAGCCAACAAGCAAACCGTTGCAAGGATCCCGGCAGGAACCAGCTTTATTTGCGACCCCGTGGAGATGTTTATCCCGGCCAATGCCCCGGACCACGTGGAGACCGGTGTGGCCCATGAGGATATCGTCACAGAATCCATCACCCTGAGCAACAAGGGATTGGCCGATCTTGCCGATGTGTTTCTTACCCTCATTGACGGGACCGGAAAGCCTGCCCCTGACTGGGTCCGCCTCAACACCCCGGCAGATCTTAGCACCCTGGCTGTGGGTGATGGGCGTGAGGTGTCCATCAGCTTTCTGCCCGGCAGTGACACTGCCCAGGGCAGTAAGGTGTTTTACCTTAGTGTCACAAGTTCCAACTATCCTGCTACCAACATCGGCCTTTACCCCACCATCACAAGTTCCGGCATAGGCAATGCCCTGTTCAAGCTTTCAGACATATACACCGGCACCTTTAATGCCAAAAACGAATTGATCAGAGGGTTAGCCGACGGCAAGATCACTCTCCAGAACGAAGCTACCCTGAGCAGTCACACAGCCACCACCGACAGCCTGGGCCAGGCCCTGTTCGAAGATCTCACCGCAGGTCCTTACAAGTGCAGGATCACGGCAAACGCCCACCAGGAATACACAGGCCGTGTCTGGATACGCCCCGGGATCACCGTGGGCAAGGAGGTCTTTTTAGAATACAACCTGGTCACCGTGGAATGGGAGGTCAACGAGATCACCATTGAAGATAAGTACGAGATCATCCTTTCCGCCACCTTTGAGACCGATGTCCCGGCCCCGGTGGTGTTGGCGGAGCCCTTGTCTATCACCCTGCCCAACATGGAAAAAGGGGACGTGTTTCTAGGAGAGTTCACCCTCATTAATTACGGGCTCATCCGGGCGGATAATCTTTCCATCCCCGTCCCAAAAAGCGATGCCAACTTCCAGTACGAGATCCTCACGGGCATTCCCGACTCCCTGGAAGCCAAACAGCGGATCACCATCCCCTACCGCATCACCTGTCTTTTATCCCTTGACCGGGATGAAGAGGATGATACCGGCGGCGGCTGCTACACCTACCAAAAATGCATGCCTATCACCTATTATTATTATTGTGCCAACGGCCAGTTAAGCCGGGGCTCTACCCGACACTGCTTCTACAAAAGCGGGGGCAGTTGCGGCGGCAGTGCCTCGGGATCAGGTTCAACACCCTCCCCCACGGTGATCTCCGGCGGCGGAGGCGGCGGCACCAGTAGTCCGGCTCCGGCCTACACCCCCATCATCTCCACCGACCAAAAATGTCTGCCAAAACCCGGGGCCACAGAATGCAAATCCGACACCTGCAAAGCCTCGGGTCAAAACCCCGGCCGGCATGGTCAAGGAGATCTGGTACTATAAGGAGGGAGAAACCAAACGCGTTGATATCAACGGAGAAACCGTCCAGAAGATCAGCAAAGACGGCAGAGACTATTTCATAACCGACCGTAAGGGCAATAAAACCCTCAAGGAATACGATCAAAACGACAACCTGACAAAGGTCACCTTTGCCGGCGGCTCAACAATCCTCTACCAATATGCCCCCAAGCTGAACAAGGTAGTAGCAAAGCAGGATCAGCTCAACCGGATCACAGCCTTTTCCTATGATGATCAGGGACACCTGCTCAGTAAAACCGATGCCAAGGGCAAAGACTGGACCTATGCCTACGATACCAAGGGCCGCCTGGCATCACACACCGATCCCCTGGGTCAGACCACAGCCTTTGAGTATGATGCACTGGACAACAGAACCGCTGTCATAGATCCCAGCCTCAAACGAACGGAATACCATTATGACAGCCAGTCCAACCTGATAAAAGTCACAGACCCCCTGGGCAATGAAACCCTCATGGAATACGCTTTGGACAAAAAGCTGACAAGCCAATCAGATCCAGTCGGCAACACCAGCCAATACGAATATGATGCCCACCGCCGCATGGTCAAAAGCATTGATCCTGCAGGCAATGCCACCCAGATGGTTTATACGGGTGACGGCTTCAACCGCCTGACCAGAAAACCCAATACATCTATGATGATGCCAACAGGCTGACAGGCATCCTTTACTTTGCCGATACGGCTGACACAGCACCTGCAAAGACCGTTGCCTTTACCTATGACAATGCAGGTAACCTGGAAACCTGGAATGACGGCAGTGCTTCAGGAACATTTACCTACGATGACCTGAACCGGAAGCTCACCGGCACAATTAACTTTGGCTCCTTTGAAAAAACAATCGCCTACACCTGGACCCCAAACAGCCAAAAAAGCAGTTATACAGATCCTTCAGGAGTGGTCTACAACTATGCTTTTGTCAATAACCTGCTTGCAGGGATTGAAATCCCGGGCACCGGCACCATCACCACAGGGGCCTACAAGTGGGCCCGGCCTGAAACGACTCTGCTGCCCGGCGGCGGCAAACAGACCCGAACCTATGATCCGCTCATGCGGACCCAGTCCATTACAGCCAGTGACCCGGGCCAAAATGATTTAATGGCCTATACCTATGCCCATGACGATCTGGACAACATCACTAAAAAATCCACGGAACACGGAGACTATGATTATAGCTATGACAACCTCCAACGCCTGGCCTCTGCGGAGAACCCGGAAGGCCAGGAAGACGAAGCCTTTACCTACGACGGGGTGGGCAACCGCCTGACCCAAGCCGGCAGCGATGATCCGTTAACCTATAATCAGAACAATGAGCTTGAATCTCTTGATGATACAAGCTATGAATATGATACCAACGGAAACATGATCCAAAAGACGGTCAACAACGTTATTACCCTGTTCTTTTACAACATAGAAGACCGCCTGGAACGGGTGGAGGATGATTTAGGCAATATCATTGCAACATACGGGTATGATCCGTTCGGCAGAAGAATCTGGAAAGAGGTCACCGGCACCAAGACCCACTTCATGTATGCCGATGAAGGCCTGATCGGGGAATACACCCAGGCTGGAGCCGAGATCAAAACCTACGGCTGGAAACCCGGCGGTACCTGGGGGACTGATCCTTTATTTATAAAACAGGGTTCAAAATACTTCTTCTACCAAAATGACCACCTTGGTACACCGCAGAAAATGATGGCTGTGAATGGGGCTGTGGTTTGGAGTGCGAAGTATAGTTCTTTTGGTGAGGCTGAGATTGATCCGGCGAGTACGGTTGAGAATAATCTGAGGTTTGCAGGCCAGTATGAGGATGGGGAGACGGGACTGCACTACAATTGGCAAAGATATTATGATCAGGACACCGGTAGATACCTGACACCAGGCCCGATTGGACTGGCTGGGGGGATTAATCCGTTTGTTTATACTGACAATAATCCTATTAATTTTATTGATCCGGATGGATTATGGGCTCTTCAAGTTGCTGGGGCCATAATTGGGGGCGGTGCCAATGCTCATAAAAATTACTCCGCATACAAATCAGGGCGAATGTCTGGATTGGATTATACCAAGTCTATCGCGTTTGGTGCAGGTTCTGGTGTTCTAAGTTCTTTCGGTGGGCCTGCTTTAGGGGCACTCCTCTCAGGAATAAATAGTGTGCATGATCAAACCTTGCTTAGCAATAATTCTCCGTGTCATGAAGAAATAGATTGGAGTGAGGCGGGACGAGCTGTGGTTATAGGCTTTGCCGTGGGAAATATTGCGAAAGGTGCATACAAAGCCGGAGATCTGGTCATTAAAATGCCAAATATAATAGGTGCTGAAATTGGTAGCAAAGCAACCCAAGTTGTCTCGTATGGAACTCGTTCAGGCATTATTGCTAATGCTGCAGGAACTTACTTAATAGATTAGGTCTACTTTATGAAATCAACAATTGTATGGATAATTATCGTTATTGGCTTGGTATCTGGGGGATATTTGGTATTCAGTGGTCTAAAAAGAAGAAGCCAGGGCGGCCCTGAGTTCAAAATAAAGCATTTTTTTCAGAATATTCCTATGAGTGAGCATTCGGGAACGCAATTAATTCTTGAAGGTCTTGGCGTTATCTTTTCGGGCGGGCTATTATATTATGCTTTTTTTCTGTGGTAAAAACGAATTCCGCGAATTCCGGGGACATGATACGGTTTTTTTTACTGATTGTTTATAGGTAAATGTGATTTGCCAAATTCATGCGCATCTTCCATGAGGAACAGATGATTTGTTTTAATTCAAGGAAAGCCCGCCAGAAAACACTGCCCGATAATTCGGATTATATAATCAGAGGCAAGACCCGCGCCAGGGGCTTCTTGTTGTACTAACTGACTTGCTGTATCCAAAAGCGCAAAAAATCCGCCTGCCAGCCTGCCAATTTTATTTTGCGGCCAGTGGCCGGGCTCGGCACAAGGCACTCGTCAGTAGCCTGACGGCGGTAATTTTATAAAAACAAAAGCTGAAGTACTGAAATAATATTTTTCTAAAACTCCCCCGGCATCAGCCGTGCCCCGTGGATTACTGCAATAATATCGATCTGACTTGGCTTGATCCGATAGATAATCCGGTATGGTTATTCAATCAGCTCCCGGATATCTTCGGCGTCATACTCGGGAACCTTTCTGCCGGACAGGTTATGTTCGGCAATTTGCTCGGTTCGCCGGGTGATCCGGTCAATCATATGCCTGGCATAGGTTGGAGAGTTGAACGCTATGTATTCGTAGATGTTGGCAAGGTGGTCTGTGGCATTCTCGGTCCAGAGAACTCTCATTTTATTAAACCAAACTTTTTGCGAACGTCTTTGACATCCATGGTGCGGCCTTCGTCGCTGTCTTTTATGCCAGCTTCAATGGCTTGACGAACATAAATCTGGTGCATCAGGTCATCCCAGGTGGCCTGTTCCGGAAGTTGATTTAATATTTTATAAGCTTCTTGTTTTATCCCTTCGATCTGCATGATGTTATCTCCTGTTAATTTGCATCCATTGACATGACATCTGTCATTTTATTCTTCATGATCATGGCATCCAGTATTTTAAGAACCGCATCTTGTTCTTCAATATCAAAATGTTCAAGTTCCCGGAACCGTTTTATAAATTTGCTGTTGTGCAACTCGGTCATATCGGTTTGTCTGCCTTTTACAAGATAATCCAGGGTTGTATCAAAAATATTGGACAAATGTATGAGTTTTTTGATAGGCGGCATATGCATGCCTGACTCATATTTATTCAATTGAGAAATACCAATATCGAGCGCTGCTGCCAGTTCTTTCTGGGTCAGCCGCTTTTGTTTGCGTAATGTCTTAAGCTTATTGCCAACAGCCTTTCTCATCTCTTCATCCTTCATTGTGGCTTTATCTCCTGTTTTATTGTTTTTTTGAATAAATTATAACACAGGTTTTAAAATTGACGTTGATACACTATCATTTTGCGACTATAATATAATCGCAAAATGAATAAAAGTTTTTCTTGACACGGTTTTTTAAAAGAGATCTTTAGAAAAAAAATGCCATCAGCCTTATGACTTTGGCGGGTCCGGCTGATGGCAGTTTTCGCACGGCACCCGGCTTTATGCTGGAAGACCTTGAGGGGGCTTTTCAGTATGAAGTATTGAAAATGCTCAAAAAAGAGGGAAAAATAAATGATGCTATTATCGAGAACATGCTTTCCTGGCATCATACAGGTTTCCATGTATATATCGGTAACAAAATTGATCCTGATGACAAAACTGGTCTTGGTAATCTGGCCAAATATATTATCCGTGCATGTTTCTCTCAAAAAAGATTGATTTATATTTCGGCAAAAGAATCAAATGACGGTATTGCCAAGCTGGTTTATACTTCAAAGAAAGGGAAGTCCCGAAAAGTTTTTAATGCTCTGGACTGGCTTGCTCAACTGGTGACTCACATTCCCGGTAGATATGAGCAGACTGTCAGATACTAGGGTTTCTATTCGAACAAATCCAGAGGCTTGAGAAAAAAAGCTGGTACCGATGATGGTATTCCAGCTATCATACCGGGAACAATGTCTTCCAAAGAATTCCGGAAAAATTGGGCTCGATTAATTCAGAAAGTCTATGAAGTAAATCCATTGATTTGCAAAAAATGTCAGGGATCAATGAAAATCATTAGTTTTATTGAAGAAATTGAAATCATAAAAATGATTTTGCGGCATCTGGGACTTTGGGATATACGCAACCATGATCCTCCTCCACCTACCCCGGTTCACCCTGAATTGATTTATGATGATTCAGACAACCAAATTCCAGCCTTTGACTATTGGAGTTGAGGACTTACCTCCAGAATATATTTTAAAAATTGATTTGTGGAATTACCGTTGAACTAT
>PIVS01001183.1 GCA_003353855.1 Desulfobacteraceae bacterium | reverse complement strand
GAGGGATTACAGGTGTTCTATACTCAAATTCAGCCATATCCTAATTTTTCCGGTCTATTTTAACGATAATTATTTTTCGCAATCAATGTCTATTTTTCATTCCAAGTAGCTCTTCACCCAGTCCCAGAAGGACCACAACATGTTGTGTTCCTTCTGGGACGGAGGCATATTTTTCAGAGTTATAAAAAGTTTTTAGCTGTTTCTTGACAAAAGGCAAAAAAGCATTTACTTATCCTTTCATTTACTTATCCTTTCCTTTATACCTCCGGCAACATCGTTTATTGTGATGGTTGTCATTGGGGTAGAAAAATTTGCCGTGAAGCGGCTGCCTGCCTCAATAACCATCTCACAAAACTCCTCCGCTCCACAGTCGCTTCTATCCCAGCCTGTAAACTCAGCGATTTCATCGGCGATTGCTTCTGCCAGTACGACATCACCGTAGTCCACAGTCGCCTCACATTCCCCTGTGTTGCCGGTGTTGCATAGTTCGTTGCCCTGTGTATCCCTGAGAATCACATACCCATCGCCAATGCTCCTGATCGAAAGCTTGGGAAAGTGTCTCGAGAACACTACAGCTACGGCTCCTTCTTGCCGACCAT
>PIVS01001182.1 GCA_003353855.1 Desulfobacteraceae bacterium | reverse complement strand
GCCATGAGAAGCTTTTACCCGGAACTCATCGACCTTGAAGAGGAAATGAACAGGACCTATTTGCGCCTCATTTCCAAAATCAGAACCATGGCAGCCATGGCCTATAAAATATCCATCGGTCAGAGGGTGATCTCTCCCCGACCGGATTTATGCTATTGTGCCAATTTTTTAAACATGATGTTTGACTCGGTGGTGGTTCCCTATCACGTGGATGATGATCTGGTTCGGGCTCTTAACGTGTTCTGGATTCTCCATGCCGACCATGAGCAAAATTGTTCCACCACAGCGGTCCGGGTGGTGGGGTCTGGAAAGGTGAATATCTATTCCACCATTTCCGCAGGTATTTCTGCCCTGTGGGGTCCCTTGCACGGAGGGGCCAACCAGGCGGTCATCCATATGCTTGAGAGGATTGCCAAAGACGGCATGTCCGTGGAAGACTGCATTTTACGGGCAAAGGATAAAGAGGATGACTTCAGGCTTATGGGATTCGGACACAGGGTGTATAAAACCTATGATCCCAGGGCAACAATTATGAAAGAGATGTGCGATATTGTTCTCAAAAAGGTCAGATGCAAGGATCCCCTGCTGGATATTGCCCG
>PIVS01000673.1 GCA_003353855.1 Desulfobacteraceae bacterium | reverse complement strand
TGACGGGTTCTCATCAAAGGGTATTGAAACCGATGCAGATATTGAAAAGAGAAAAGGCTTTCTCAGGATGATAGGGTATAAGCAGTAATGTGAAAATTATACGGCAAGCGTTGCCTTGGGCGCACTGCATAACACATCCCCAAGGCTTTTAGCCGGGTTTGTCTTGGATTTACATGCGATCACCCTGTTTTATAATCAACAAACCGGGTGAAAAAAGAGTATGAATACCGGATGGGATCGACCCTATCCCAAATAAACTTCCTTGTTCTTGTTCATCCAACTTGGTATATCAGGTAAATTAAACCGGGTGAATAATGGCGCAAATAAATCTTTTAAAGATAATGAAGGTTTTTAAATTTACGGTGTCATTGTCTGGTAGATGGAATAAATGTAAAAAGTGTTTTTTTTAGAAAAAATTTAAAGGAAAGAAATTAGATGAAAAAGGTTGTTATAGCAGTTTTGTGTCTCTTACTATCCATGGGGCTTGTTTCCTGTGCTTTTTTGCAAACAAATCAGGAACAGGGAACTGCCGTTGGGGCCGGGGTTGGGGCCGGGATTGGCGCCATACTCGGACAAGCCATTGGCAATGATACGGAATCCACCCTCATCGGTGCAGGAATCGGGGCTGCTCTGGGCGGTGTTGCAGGTAACCAGATCGGCCGTTACATGGATATGCAGGAGCAGGAATTAAGAAATGCCGTGGCTGCTTCAGAGGCTGCAAGTATAAGAAGGGAACAAGATATTTTAAGAGCAACCTTCAAAGGCGAAGCATTTTTTGATGTGAATTTAACAACCCTAAAACCTGGTGGATATGCAGAACTTGAAAGGGTGGCCCAGGTTTTAAACAAGTATCCCCGGACAACCATAGAGATTGGCGGTCATACAGATATCAGGGGGGCGGCAAAATATAACCAGACGCTTTCTCTAAAAAGAGCGGAGTCTGTGAAAAATGCCTTAATACAAAACGGAGTTGCCCTTGAAAGAATGGAGACTGTGGGATACGGAGAATCACTCCCCATATCTTCAAACCATGCAATGAACCGGCGGGTGGAAATTATTATTGTTCCTATACGACAGGGGTGAATTAAAAAGGCCAATCAAAAAAGATAAAAAATTTGGAGCACTTTGACCAGATTATTAAGACGCTTTCTTTAACATTGGGCGCTGCCTGGGCCAGCGGCATCAATCTTTATGCGGCCATACTGGTTCTCGGGCTTTTAGGCGTGACAGAAAATATTGTTTTGCCCCAGGGGCTTGAAATCCTGATGAACCCTTTGGTAATTGGTGCGGCAGGTCTTATGTACCTTGTTGAATTTTTTGTCGATAAAGTGCCGGGTGTGGATACTGGCTGGGATATGATTCATACCTTTTTCCGTATCCCAGCGGGTGTCCTTCTGGCGGCCGGTGCGGTTGGATATGTAAACCCAGCGGTTGCCCTGGCAGCCGGCATCCTTGGCGGAGGGCTGGCCGCTGGCAGCCATGTGACCAAAGCAGGCAGCCGCTTGCTGATCAATGCTTCACCGGAATCGGTAAGCAATTGGACAGCCTCAGTCCTTGAAGATATAGCCGTTATCTCAGGGCTTTTGGCTGCCTTGTATCACCCGGTTCTTTAAAGGCAAAACCGGTTGGTAGCCCATAATCGGATGACACCGGTTAAACATTTATAATACAGTGTTATAATGGTCACGTAACCGTTTGAATAATCTTTGGATATCCCGGGTGTAAACTAAATATTTGAGGAGGCTGAAATGATTATAGGATTGCATGTGATATTAACATACACCTGTCCCTATGCCTGTGACCATTGCTTTCTTTACTGCGGTCCCGAGCGGACCGGCGTATTTACACTGGAGCAGCTGACAGAACTCATCCGCGGGGCAAAAAAGATAAATAGCATTAAATCCATCAGCTTTGAAGGAGGAGAACCCTTCCTATACTATGGATTGCTCCATGAAGGTATCCGCCAAGTGACCCAGGCCGGATTTGATACAGCCGTGGAAACAAACTGCTATTGGGCCACGGGTGTAGAGGATGCAAAGCTATGGCTTCGGCCCCTCCAGGAAGTTGGATTGAAAACCATTGAGCCGGGAGATGATCTTTTCCACCACAAGGATGCCACTGAAACTCCTGGGCAGATGGCTGCCCGGGCAGCCAGGGAACTGGGGATGACAGTTAAAACCATCTGTGTTGAAAAACCCTCTGTTACCCGCCGGGATGATCATACCAAGGGAGAACCTGTTTATGTCGGAGGCCCCAAACTTCGGGGGCGCGCCGTTGAAAAATTGGTACAGGATCTGCCCAAAAGACCCTGGAAGGAGCTGAAAGAATGCAAAATGGAAAAATTAAGAGATCCCGGGCGGGTTCACATTGATCCCTTTGGAAATATCCATGTCTGCCAGGGCCTGAGCATTGGCAATTATCTTGAAACAAGCCTGGCCGAGGTGCTAACCTCCTATGATCCGGATACCCATCC
>PIVS01000672.1 GCA_003353855.1 Desulfobacteraceae bacterium | reverse complement strand
TAGAAGATTCCCTCATTGACCATTCCTTTTTTCCCCTGCTCATGAAAGACATTGTCCAATTGCACGACATCGGCATCCATTTGATCATCGTGGCAGGCACCCGGGCAACCATTGAAAAACATCTGGCCACAGTGAAACTCCATACAAGGATAGTCAATGGTATACGGATTACCACAAAGTCGGCCATGGCCCATGTCAAACTGGCAGCCATGGAAGTGGTCCAGACGGTTATTTCCCATCTGTCCGCAGGCAATGCCAACGGTATTATGGGAAACTGGATTCGGGCAAGATCCCTGGGGGTATGTGATGGATTGGATTACCAATACACCGGTCATGTGGAAAATATTCAATCCGGTATTGTTCATAAACTTCTGGGCCAGGACTTTATCCCGGTAATTTACAATATAGGAATGAATGCCATGGGGGATTGCTATAATTTAAATACAGACCAAATTGCCCGACAGATCTGCCTGGACCTGGACATTGAAAAACTCTTTTTTATCCGGGCCCAGGACGCCATTCCTACAACAGGTCTTGAACTCCCGCCAGGAAGCCAGGTCCACCCTGATGGAAAAATTATTTCCAATATGGATATCAGCCATGTGGATTTCCTGATAGACCAAAACATGGATCGCTTAAGTTTTGAAACCCAGACACTGCTGGCGTACTCAAAGGAAGTGATTGACCGGCCAAAAGGGGTCAACCGGGTTCATATTATTGACGGTAGACGTGAGGGACGGCTGCTTCAGGAAGTTTTCTCCAGTATCGGCGGCGGCACATTGATCTATGGCAACCAGTATGCCCATATCCGCCAGGCTACCCTTGAGGATGTTCCTGAAATTCTGCACCTCTTGGATGGATATATAAAAAAAGGCAACCTGGTCATGCGAACGGCATCAGACATTAAGAATAAAATCCATGCCTACCATATCTATGCTGTAGACCACGCCGTATACGGATGTGGAGCCCTTTACGAATTGGGTGACGGCTGGGGTGAAATCGGTGCCGTTGCTGTAAGTGATGCCTATAAATCCAAAGGCATAGGCCGGGGACTTATGCAATATCTCATCCAAACCGCCCGAAAGAAACAAATACAAAAACTTTTTCTTCTGACCACACAGGCTGCGGACTGGTTTTTTGAATTCGGATTTGTCTGGGCCAGTCCATCGGATCTTCCCGAACCCTTGCGGGAAAGATACAACCCTGAACGGAACTCAAGGGTGTTGCTCCTGCAACAGAAATAAACACAATGGTCGTTTTTGGTGCCCTATGGCTGTCCCTCCCTTTTTAAGAAGGATCGGTGGTATTGTTAGCCGCTCCCCACGTAGTCGCTGACATTCCGTTTCAATAATAGCTCCTATACGTTGTTGGGTATTCCACATGACTTAAAATCGACCCGGTTGTAGCCACCAGTAAAGAGTCATTCGACTATTTTCACTAATTTTAAAATCAACAGGAGATTGACTAAGAGCAACCTCTCCTGGAAACTCAAATACATAGTCGGCTGGTAATGTAAGAATGAGAATTCCTCCTTAATGCTTCGGATAGCAGTCTTGCTACATAGGTTACTGAATCACCGACTCGACCGCTGCATTTTTGTTCTTAAATTTGGGTCGTTTAATTGGCGCCTTTTAACAGACTGAGAATTGGGGAAAGATTTTTTTAACGGATTAATTTTAAGACACCTTTAAAAACGAACTCATATTACATCCATGATGTATAAAATGTAAAGCGTATTAAAATAGAATATTTAAAAGGTGTTCAATAATGGTATTTATGTAGCGTGTTTTTTTTGTTGCGAGTTTTACCCCGCCCGCCTTTCTTATAGGCCGATGATAGATCTGAGGAGGTACCAGGTATATGAAAAAGGAAAGGCGGAGCTGCCGAAGAGCTTGGGGGACGGCGGGGGATCTTGAACTATTTTTTCACAAAGATTTCAAACCTGTCTGACTGGGCGGTGATGAATCCATCCCCCTGTTTTTGGATGATCAGGCATTCGGTATTGGGGAGGGAATTGACAAGGTCAATGCCCTTTTGGACATCCATGACCATCAATGCCGTGGCAAGGCCGTCTGCAATGGTGCAGTTTTCTGCCATCACCGAGGTGCTGACCACACGGTTTTTAACGGGAAATCCGGTTTTGGGATTAATGATATGGGAAAACATTTGGCCATCTTTCTCAAAATAGTTTCGATAGTTGCCGCTGGTGGCAATTGCCATGTTTTCCAAGGTAATTATTTTGTACAGGGCCGGGCTCAACCCTTTTTTTTCAGGGCTGCTGATGCCCACCACCCAGGGGTGTCCGTTCTTGTTTTCTCCTGATCCAACCAGTTCACCACCGATTTCCACTAAAAAATTTTTAATCCCGTTGCTGGAAAAAAGGTGGGCAATGGCATCCACCCCATACCCCTTGGCGATGGAGCCAAGATCCAGGGTAATGGCTGTTTCTTTTTTTGTCAGCAGATGATCTGTGAGTG
>PIVS01001181.1 GCA_003353855.1 Desulfobacteraceae bacterium | reverse complement strand
ATTCTGAGAAGAAAACTCGTTGAAATTAATTTCATAAATACTATCTTTCTCTTTCTTTTTTGTATAATCATATTTTATTAATTGTAATTGTATTAAATCTTGCATTTTAATATCTTTAACTGGTTGATTAATATATTTTAAATATGTATCTTTTTGTTCTTTACCCATTTCACAAGGAATAATATGAAACTCATCAGAAGTATCAATATTTTTGAAAAACTTTTCTCCAAACTTATTTTCAATAAACTGAGAAATACTGATACTATCTTTTGCGTATAGTTTTTCTGGAAATGTAAAAGGATTTTCTTTAATGATATATGAAATATAACCTTGTGATAGTTGTTGTAATTTAATAATTCCATTTATAGAAATATCATTATTATTGTCAAATATTTCTTTTCTACTAATAGGATCATATTTATCATTAATTAATAATAAGTTTAAAATATCTATGATTTCAGTAGCACTATGAGACATTGGCGTTCCTGATAATAATACTAATTTTATATTCTTTGAATATTTTACTATTAACATAACTGCTTCATATCTTTTAATTGTAGTTTCTTCTTTCTTATCTTTTAATTTTAAGTTATGGACTTC
>PIVS01000671.1 GCA_003353855.1 Desulfobacteraceae bacterium | reverse complement strand
AACTCCGTCAAGTATTGCCTGAGATGCTCTGCCGGTACGAACCGTTGTCAACTCTTTTTCAAAGGCTTTTTCAGATTTCCCCATTCTGTCTTTGGTTTCTTCGAGCACTTCATTTATCATAACAATACATCCTAAATAACAGGTAACAACCAATAACAAGAACTATTATCCGAAAAAACAGCTATCCGGTGAATAATAGTTCTTGCACTTAGTTTATTTATTATATATCCGGGTACCGATATCCTCGCCCAGGACTGCTTTATAAATATTATCAGTCTCATGGAGGTTAAACACCTGAAGGGGCAGATCATGCTCCATGGCAAGGGAAATGGCGGTCATGTCCATAACATGCAATTGTTTTTCAATAACCCGCATATAAGACAGTTCATCAAATCGAACCGCATCATCATGAACCACAGGGTCCTTGTCATAGACACCGTCCACCTGAGTTGCCTTAAAAAGAATCTGGGCACGGGTTTCATGCCCCCGGAGTACAGCAGCCGTATCGGTTGTAAAGTATGGATTTCCGGTACCTGCGGCAAAAATAACAACCCGGCCTTTTTCAAGGTGACGGATGGCTTTTCTAAGGATAAAGGGCTCGGCAATCTTGTCCATTGCTATGGCAGACTGAACCCGGGTGGGCACACCGCATTTTTCCAGTGCATCACAAAGGGCCAGACTGTTGATCACAGTTGCCAGCATTCCCATGTTATCGGCCGAGGTCCTGTCCATACCCGCTGAACTGCCGGCAACGCCCCTGAAAATATTACCGCCTCCCACAACAACAGAAACCTGCACACCAAGCCGACAGACTTTAGCAACCTCTTCTGCAACGTAATGGATCATTTCAGGAGTGATGCCAAAGCCCTGATTTCCCATCAGGGCTTCACCGCTCAGTTTAATCAGTATCCTTTCAAACTCAGGCTTTTTTTCCAAGGTTTACTCTCCTATTTGGAACCGTACAAATCTTTTAATCTGAATATTTTCACCAATTTTAGCAATGGTTTCTTTTAGGACATCTGTAATGGTTTTCTGGGGATCTTTGACATATTGCTGGCTCATCAGGCAAACATCTTTGTAAAATTTTTCAACTTTACCTTCAACAATTTTGTCAATGATATTTTCCGGCTTACCCTCTTCCAGCATCTGGGCCCGAAAAATCTCTCTTTCTTTTTCAATCACTGCCGGATCAACATCTTCAGGGATCAGCCCGGCAGGATTTGCCGCTGCAATATGCATGGCAATATTCTTTGCAAAGGTTTCAAACCCTTCATTTTTTGCCACAAAGTCAGATTCACAGTTAACTTCAAGCAGAACACCCAGTTTTGCACCGGTATGAATATACGAATAGATGAGACCCTCGGAAGTAGAGCGTCCTGCCCGTTTCGCTGCCTTGGCAAGACCTTTTTTTCTCAAAAGATCCACTGCCGTACTCATATCACCCTCTGCTTCGGCAAGAACCCGCTTACAATCCATGATACCGGATCCGGTCGCTTCGCGAAGCTCTTTTACCATTGCTGCAGAAATTTCCACCATTTTATTTCGCTCCTTATTATCTTTATTCAGTCACTTCTTTTGCTGTATCAACAGTTTCTTCAACGGCTGCTGTTTCTTCAACCGGTGTGGTTTTTCTGATAATCTTTTCAACCACAGGGCCGTCTGTACCATCGGAAAGCACCTCAACCCCCGCTTTTTCCTCAACTTTTTCAACGGGCCGGCCCACAGCTTCACCCTTATCGGATTCAGCATTTTGCTTTTCCTGGTAAATCTGGTGACCTTCGATTGTGGCATCGGCAATACGCGAAGCAAACAAACGAATGGATCTGATGGCATCGTCATTACCGGGAATCACGTAATCAATATCATCGGGATCACAATTTGTATCCACAACAGCAACGATTGGAATACCCAGACGCTTACCCTCTTTAACGGCAATTGCCTCATTCTTGGGATCAATGATAAAAATAGCACCTGGAAGACGCTTCATGGTACTGATACCGCCGATGGCAAACTCAAGCTTTGCTTTATCCTTGAGCATTTTACCCTGCTCTTTTTTGGGATAATTTTCAAGGGACCCGTCATTCTCAAGTTCCTTCAAAAAATGAAATCGGGTAATATTATTTTTAATGGTCTGAAAATTGGTCAGCATACCGCCCAGCCATCTATTTTCAACATAAAAGGACTCAGACCGGTTGGCTTCTTCATATATGGATTCAGATGCTTGTTTTTTGGTTCCGACAAAGAGGATATCCTTCCCCTCAGCGGCCACACCCTTGATAAAATCATGGGCCTGCCTGAAAAGCTTTACTGTCTGCTGAAGATCAACAATATAAATGCCGTTTCTTGCTCCAAAGATATATTTCTTCATCTTCGGGTTCCACCGTTTTGTCTGATGTCCGAAATGAACACCTGCTTCCAAAAGTTCTCTAATTGTGATGTAAGCCATTTGTTCTCCAAATTAAATTAATGGTTTTTGTT
>PIVS01000147.1 GCA_003353855.1 Desulfobacteraceae bacterium | reverse complement strand
AATTCAATATCTTTTACCAGTTCAAAGAAATGCTGGGCACCGGGATTGGATCCGGGCCATCCGCCTTCGATGTAGTGGATACCGGCGTCGTCTAATTTTAGGGCTATTTTTAGTTTGTCTTCCGGGGAGAAAAAGATGTTCTCCCCCTGCATTCCGTCCCTGAGGGTGGTATCATATAAAAGTGTTTTTTCCATTGTTATTTCCCGTTTTCCCTTGCCAGGGCAATGGAGCCGGTGGATGCTATTTCCACAATCCCCATGGGCTGCAAAAGGGAGACAAAGGCCTCATGTTTCTCACTGGTCCCGGACATTTCAATAATAAAATGGGAATGGCCAACATCCACGATTTTGCACCGGAAAATGTCCACAATTCTCAGGATCTCGGCCCGTTTTTCAGGTTTGGCATGGACCTTGATAAGTGCCAGTTGCCGTTCTACATATTTTTTTTGGGTTAAATCATTGACCGTAATGACATTGATCAGTTTGTGAAGCTGTTTTTTAATCTGCTCAATTATCTGGGCATCACAATTTGTCACCATGGTAATCCGGGAGACCTCAGGGTCGGCTGTGGTGGCGACGCTCAAAGAGTCGATATTAAAGCCCCGGCCGGAGAAGAGCCCTGAAATCCTGGAAAGCACCCCGGGTTCGTCATCCACAAGAATAGAGAGTAAGTATCTGTTTGTTTCCATTTTGTATTTTCCTTATATTAAACCAGAAGCGTCTTAATTAAACCAAAAGCATCTCGGTGATGGCCCCGCCGGCCGGTACCATGGGATAGACAGATTCTTCCCGTTCCACTATAAACTCCATTATGACGGTGCCCGGGGTTTCAAGGCCAAGTTTCAGTGTTTCTTCTACTTTTGCGGGATCTTCACATTTAAATCCTTTGGCCCCATAGGCCTGGGCCAGCAATACAAAATCCGGGGCATTTTCCATATTGGTGGAGGCATAGGCCTTGTCATAGAAAAATTCCTGCCATTGCCGCACCATGCCAAGATACCTATTGTTGAGAATAACAATTTTAACATCCAGTTTGGATTCAATGGCGGTCATAAGTTCCTGGATATTCATCTGGATAGAACCGTCTCCTGCTACATCCACAACCACCTTGTCAGGGCAGGCAGCTTTGGCGCCGATGGCCGCGGGCAACCCAAATCCCATGACGCCTAGGCCCCCGGAGGTGATAAAATGGTTGGGCTTGTCAAAATGGTAAAACTGGGCCGCCCACATCTGGTTCTGGCCGACTTCAGTGGTGATAATGGCCTCTCCCTTGGTGGCTTCGTATAGTTTTTCCACCACAAACTGGGGTTTTATAATGTCACTGCCCTGTTCATACTTCAAGGGTGTGGTCTGTTTCCATTGGTCGATCTGTTCAAGCCAGGGTGCGCGGTCAACTTTGAGATCCTCAGGGTTTTCTTTTTCCATCAGTTCCAATATTCCAGCAAGAGCCGTCTTGCAATCTCCTACAATGGGGCATTGAACCGGAATGTTTTTGTGAATGGAGGTGGGGTCTATGTCGATTTGGACAATCTTGGCATTGGGGGCAAATTTTTCAATATTTCCGGTTACCCGGTCATCAAAGCGGACCCCGGCTGCAATGATTAAATCACTGTTGCCGATACTCATGTTGGCCCGAAAGGTGCCGTGCATCCCCAGCATACCCAGCCAAAGGGAGTGGGATCCTGGAAAGCCCCCAAGTCCCATCAGGGAACCTGTCACAGGAATATCCGCCATTTTTGCAATGGCCGTGAGCTCCTGGGAGGCCCTGGACAGGATTACACCGCCCCCGGCAAAGATCACCGGTTGTTTGGCCTCTTTTAACATGGCAACAGCCTTGGCCAATTGTTTTTTATTGGGATTGTAATTGGGTTTATAGGAACGCAGGACCGTCTTTTTCGGCATCTCAAACTCAATTTGCGCCTGGAGGATATCCTTGGGAAGGTCCACGAGCACAGGACCGGGTCTGCCTGATTTTGCAATGTGAAAGGCTTCCTGGATGGTGGCAGCCAATTTGTTGGGATCTTTTACCAGATAATTGTGCTTGGTGCAGGGTCTTGTGATTCCAACAATATCCACTTCCTGGAAGGCGTCATTACCGATGAGGGCCGTGGGGACCTGGCCTGTAAATACCACCATGGGGATGGAGTCTGTATGGGCCGAGGCAATGCCTGTCACCGTGTTTGTGGCACCGGGACCCGAGGTTACCAGGGCCACGCCCACACAGTCGTTTGCCCGGGCATAGCCGTCGGCTGAATGGACAGCACCCTGTTCGTGACGGACAAGGATATGGCGCAGGTCATCATGTCTGGCCAACTCATCATGGATGTCGATGGTGGCGCCGCCGGGATATCCGAAAATGGTATCTACGCCCTGGGATTTGATCATTTTAATAAGTATTTGGGCCCCTGTGAGTTTCATGTTTTTCTCCTGTTAGATAGTTTTAAATATGGCACCATTGCCGGCGGAACTGACCATTTTTGCATATCGGGCCATATATCCTGTCTTTATTTTGGGCTCGGGTTTTTTCCATTGGGTGAACCGTTGGGCTATCACTTCTTCCGGGACCATCAGTTCGATTTTTTTTGCGGGAATATCAATTCTGATTTCATCATTTTCTTCAATAACGGCAATGAGGCCTCCCTGGGTGGCTTCCGGAGAGACATGGCCGATGGAGGCTCCCTTGGTTCCTCCTGAAAATCTTCCGTCTGTGATCAGGGCGCAGGAATCATCCAGTCCCATTCCGGCAATGGCCGAGGTGGGGGTGAGCATTTCCCGCATACCGGGGCCACCTGCAGGGCCTTCGTACCGGATGACAATCACATCTCCCGGGTTGATTCTCCGATCCATGATGGCTGTTGTGGCATCTTCTTCACAATCAAAAATCCTTGCAGGCCCTTTATGGATCATCATTTCAGGCAGGACTGCCGATTGCTTGACCACGCATCCTTCCGGAGCCAGGTTGCCGAAGAGCACTGCAAGGCCGCCTTCCTTATGGTAGGGTGATTCAACTGGTTTGATCACCTTGTCATCCAGTACCCGGACAGATTTCAGGTTTTCACCAAGGGATCTGCCCGTGGCGGTCATGCAGGTAAGGTCCAGCATGTTGTGGTCGGACAGTTCTTTCATCACTGCCTGGATGCCCCCTGCAAAATGCAGGTCTTCAATATGATCCGCACCGCCGGGGCTCAATGAACACAGATGGGGCGTTTTTTTGCTGACTTCATTTATGAGGGCAAGATCGATATCTATGTCGGCTTCGGCGGCAATACCCTTTAAATGAAGCACTGTATTGGTGGAACAGCCAAGGGCCATGTCCACCACAAGAGAATTCATAAAGGCCTGTTGGGTGATAATTTTATCAGGTGTGATTCCCTTGTCCAATAATTCCATCATTTTAATGCCGGTCTCCTTGGCAAGCCTGATCCTTTCGGACATGGGGGCGGGAATAGTACCGTTGCCAGGGAGGGCCATTCCGATAGCTTCTGTCAGGCAGTTCATGGAGTTGGCCGTGAACATACCGGCACAGGACCCGCAGGTGGGGCAGGCTGCATTTTCGATCCGGGCAAGGGTTTTTTCGGTCATCTTGCCTGTTTGAACAGCTCCCACTGCCTCAAATACACTGACAAGATCTATTTTTTGATTCCGGTCATCGGGATGACGGCCCGCAAACATGGGGCCGCCGCTGACAAAGATGGCGGGAATATTCAACCGGGCTGCAGCCATGAGCATGCCCGGGACAATTTTATCACAATTGGGTACCATGACAATGGCATCAAAGGGATGGGCTGTGGCGGTGACCTCAATGGAGTCTGCAATCAATTCCCTGGAGGCAAGGGAATAATGCATTCCCTTGTGATTCATTGCAATGCCGTCGCAGATCCCAATGGTGGAAAACTCCATGGGTGTCCCGCCTGCCATTCGGATTCCTGCTTTGACTGCCTTGACAATGGTATCCAGGTGCATGTGGCCCGGGATCAGTTCATTGGCTGAATTGGCAATCCCGATAAGGGGCTGGGAAATTTCCTTGTCAGTCAGGCCCAGAGCCTTCATCAGGCTCCTGTGAGGGGCTCTGGCGACTCCCTTTGTTACAATATGGCTTCTCATGTTTGCTCCTCTCCAAAAATGAAAAAGGCCGCTATCTGCCCTGTCGGGGCTGATAACGGCCTTTAAAGTTTATTTAAAGTTTATGCCACTAAGAGCCCCTTCGCTTGGAGGTGACAATAATCACCTCCCCAATAAGAACTAGTAGTATGTTAATAAAATTCATATTCATAATTATTTACTCTGTATAAACAATATTTACTATATATAAATTCAACAAAAGTCAAGCGCAAAATTGCACTGTCCCTGATTATTAAAACAATAGACAGAGGACCTAAATTAGATTTGACAATTAAATGCTGGTTTGGATATACTTTGATCTAAAAAGCAGGAAGCATTGTTAAATAAACCCGTGAATTTATCAACCTGTCCCATTGTGATTTTTTGGCAGCAATCAGATTGCAATGGCGTATAGAGGGGTCTTCAATTAAGCCATGCCAAATAAAACCCTAGTCACCCAGTTTTCCTACCTCATTTCAGGAACTTTTTTTATTCTGACTGCCCTTGCTGTCCATGCCAATGCGAGCCCTCTCATCGTTTCAGGCTTAGTTTTGCTGTTTGCCTGGGGGATAGCTCATTTTTTTTTTATCCTTAAAAACCAGGAGATAGGCTGCCACCTCCTGGTCGGCCTTTTTTTGATTTTTTCAATCCTGTTTACCTGCCTGACAGGTGGATTTTACAGCCCCGGCCTTTTGAGTATATTTTTTATGCCTGTTTTGACCAGCCTTTTTTCTGATAAAAAACCGATGGCTTTATATAATGGTGCAGTCATCCTTTTTTTATTTTTTCTTTATCTTGGACCTTCATGGGGGCCGGGGGCTTTGAATGTCAATCAATACCGGTTTTTTTTCCTGGTGGTTGTTTTTTCCCTTTATGCCGGCGGAATGGGGCTGGTAATAGGTCAGAATCTCAGGGATCGCAGGGAATTGGTAAAATCTGGCAACCATCTTCAGCAGGTGTTCGAGGATGCCCAGGCTGCCCTGAAAATTAAGGACAGGTTTCTGGCCAATATGAGCCATGAAATTCGGAATCCCATGAACGGGATCATCGGCATGATGCATGTGCTTCTGGATTCCGATCTCAGCCAGGAACAGCGAAATTATTCCAAGATTGTTTACAACAGTACTCGTGCCTTGTTGTCCATTGTGAACGACATCCTTGACCTGTCGAAAATTGAGGCAGGCAAGCTGGAGCTTGACATTATATCCTTTGATCTTGAAATAGCCATTAAGGATATTGTATCCTTGCCCGAACTCCAGGCCCGTCAAAAAGGCCTTGAATTCAGCTATTCCATTGATCCAAATGTACCCAGGCTTCTGAGGGGAGATATTGGACGCATCAGGCAGATTATTCTTAACCTGACCGGAAATGCCATTAAATTTACCGAATCCGGCCGCATTAATCTGAGCGTTACACAGAAAGCCGATCATGGGTCAAGCCATGATCCGGATTTAGCCTGCCTCCATTTTAGTGTGGACGACACGGGAATAGGCATTAAGGAAGAAAAAATCCTTTCTCTTTTTGCCTCCTTTACCCAGGCAGATGCTTCCATTACCAAACAATTTGGAGGAACAGGCCTAGGGCTTTCCATTGCAAAGCTTTTGGTGGAAAAAATGGAGGGTGAGATTGGGGCGGAAAGTAATGAAATGGTGGGCAGTACCTTTTGGTTTGATCTGCTCCTGGAAAAACAATCCCAGGGCAAAATTTCCTATAATCAGACCAGACATTCTGTTAAGGACTATAAGATTCTGGCCATCAGTGATAATACCTCCCTGGGGAAAAATTTTGATGCCAGCCTTTCAGCCCTTGATATCCAATATGAGCAGGCATGGGATGATGTGGAAGCCCTTGAAATGCTCCAGTGGGCCCAGAATGATAATGTGCCCTTCCATATGATAATCATGGAGGCCCAGGAATCAGACCAATATGCAAGAAATCTCGGGGGACTGATCAAGGATGACCCGCAGTTTGATCATTTGAAGATGATTCTTTTGACCGCCGTAGGTCAGAAAGGGGATGCAAGACTTTTTGAAGAACTCGGGTTTTCCGGATTTTTAAGCAAGCCCGTTGAAAAAAGTGTGTTGTCTGACTGCATCAAAGCGGTTCTGTCCATCCAGGGGAATACTAAAATAATTTCCATACCTATTATCACCCGGTATAGCCTTGAAGAGACCAAAAAACAATCCCGCAGGATTCTGATCGTGGAGGACATGGAGACCAATCTTTTAACTGCCAAAGCCCTGATCGGTAAGCAGGGATATCATACGGAGGAGGCAAGAAATGGAGAACAGGCGGTCCAGCAATATAAGGACAACCCCTGTGATCTGATCCTTATGGATTGTCAGATGCCGGTGATGGACGGATTAGAGGCCACACAAAAGATCAGGAACCATGAAAAAGAAGAGGGGCTTGCCCCGGTACCCATCATTGCCATGACCGGCAACGCCTTTGAAAGCGACCGGGAAAAATGCCATAAGGCCGGCATGGATGATTTTATTTCCAAACCTGTGGAGCCGGATCTCCTGGCTATAAAAATTCAGAAATATCTTGAGGAGAAGGCGCTCCTCAAGACCCTTAACAGCATTGGCCCGGACAGGCAGGAGCAGGAAAGGGAGAAGGATGGAGAAGATTCTTTTCAATCCAATGGGGCCGATCGTTTTGACAAGGCCAAGTTATTTGAACGGTTTGGCAATGATGAAGAGTTGATCGGGGTGGTGTTGGAGGCTTTTTTACAGGAAGCCCCTGGACTGATAGAAAATATGAAGACAGCCATTGAACGGAAAGATTATGAATTGATAAGATCCCATGCCCATGCCCTGAAGGGATCGGCTGCAAATGTGAACGCAGATATTTTAAGGCAGCTTGCTTTGAGTATGGAGCAGTGTGCTGACAAGGCAGATATTGAAATAGAAGCCATATCCCTGATTTTTTCTGATATTG
This sequence comes from Desulfobacteraceae bacterium, assembly GCA_003353855.1. Lineage (GTDB taxonomy): Bacteria > Desulfobacterota > Desulfobacteria > Desulfobacterales > Desulfobacteraceae > NBML01. The sequence goes on along the minus strand of PIVS01000147.1, from coordinate 3,190 downwards.
GAAAAGAATATAATGCCTTTACCAAGGAAGCCATTCTATGATTGATATTGAAACCATGTCCATTCTTGTTGTGGATGATATGAAAAGCATGCGTTTGACCATACGTAAGATGCTTAGAAATTTGAATATCGGTAAAACACTCAGGTTTGCTGAAAATGGAAAAGAGGGGCTGGCGATTTTAAGCAATACTCCCTGTCACCTTGCCATTATTGATTGGAATATGCCGGTGATGAACGGGACCCAGATGATGGGCCTGCTAAGGAAAAATCCGGATTTAAGGGACATGCCGGTCATTATGGTGACGGCGGAGAATGAAAGGGATATTGTTTCCGAGGTGGCGGAAAGTGAAATTGATGCCTATCTTTTAAAGCCCCTGACCCTTGAAGCCCTGGACAAAAAAATCAAGACTGTGGTTTACAATTTCAATAACCCGGATCAGGCCACCAGGCATTTGTTAAGGGCACGGGAGTGTGAAGAGGCTAAAGATTATGAGGGTGCCATTGAACAGACCAGGCTGGCATTAATTCACAAGCCGACGGCATCCAGAATTCTGCGGAAGCTGGGCCTGATTCACTTTAAAATCGGAAAATCCGGCATTGGTGAGAAGTGTTTGCAAAAAGCCATGTCTGTAAATCGCCAGGATACCATTAGTCGTGATCATCTGGCTAGGTTCTATATGAAAAAACAAAAATATGAAAAAGCTGCCGGGATTTATCTTGAAATCATGTCTCTGAGTACCCGGTATTTTGCCACGGCCATGGGTCTTGGGGAAAAGCTGATTGCTAACGAATATAAATCCCTGGCCATTGAAATATTTACAAAGGTGATTGTAAAATCCGGTAAAAAATCGCCCTTTCAGGATAAAATTATTGATATTTGCCTGGACAACAGGGAATATGTTTTCCCTAAACAGCTATTGGATCGGTCTATCCGGGATAATCCCTCCAATTATGATGTCATTCATAAGGCAGGGCTTGTGTACTATGATACCAATGATTTTGATCAGGCCCTGACATATTTTAAAATGGTCGATTCCCACAAAACAGGCCATGTTGAAGCAAAGCTTTTTATTGCCAAAATCTACCATATGAACAAAAAAATGTTAAAAGCCGATGATTACCTTAACCAGATTCTTAGGATTGATCCGAAAAATGAGGAGGCCCTTGCATTAAGAAGGGAATTGTAACACTGCCTTGTCAAAACAGCCGGCAGACACTTCTAAAGGGTCACAAAGGAAAATCGAAGGTCTTTTCATCCCCTGGAAAGGGCACCACTTTTATCATTAAACTGCCGATACATGGTTGATGGATGAGGCCATGTATCCTGCGCCAAATCCGTTGTCGATATTTACCACTGCAATATTTGAACTGCAGGAGTTGAGCATTCCAAGCAGGGCTGTCATGCCGTTGAAACTTGTGCCATATCCAATGCTGGTGGGAACGGCAATCACCGGTGCTTTTACCATGCCGGCAATCACACTGGGCAGGGCCCCTTCCATGCCGGCCACCACAATGATCACACTTGCCTCAAAAATTTTATCTTTATGGGCAAAGAGCCTATGAATCCCTGCAACACCAACGTCAAACAGGGTCTCTACTTCATTCCCCATGGCCTGGGCCGTAAGCGCAGCTTCTTTTGCCACTGGAATATCAGAAGTCCCGGCCGAGATGATAAGAATTTTTCCAAAACCAGTGGGGGGGGGCGTTTTTTTTTGTATCCTTAAGAGTCTTGCATCTTCAAAGTATTCGGCTTCGGGCAGGGCTTTTTGTACACTTACGGCCTTTTCTTCTTCAATGCGGGTCACCAGAATGACATCTTCCTTTGAGATCATTCTCTCAAGAATCCCAATGATCTGGACGCTGGTCTTTCCCTGTCCGAAAATGACTTCAGGGAACCCTTTTCGCAAGGATCTATGGTGATCAATGTGAGCAAAACCAATGTCTTCAAAGGAAAGGTTTTGGAACTGGGTTGCGGCTTCAGCCACGCTCAGGCCGCCATGGGCCACCTTGGATAAAAGTTTGGTAAGTGTTTCCTGGTTCATGGAGATCCTTTAATTTTGGCGGCGAAGCCAGGTAAGTCCTTTCGATTTATCCTGATTTGTGTCAGGGGACATGCCATCGGTATCCTCCTTGGATTCTTCGACTTTTTCCGGTGCAGCTGTATTTTTGGTCTTTGCTTTTTGTCCCGGTTTAATCGTGGCATTTCCCCATTTGTACTTGCCGAATTTGCAGTATCCCTGGACATTGTTAAACCGTGCATCAATTTTTCTTGGAATGGGAATGACATTTCCGTCAATACTGGGGGAAAGAAATTCTGCCAGTTCCAGACTGCCGCCGCCGGAAAGGATGATGGAATCAATATCCCAGTCATTTTCCCACAGCCGGTTCAGGTCAGATGCAATGGCAGAAGCAGCATGGGTATAAACCCGCTTTTTAAGGTTTGTTATATTGTATTCCTTGCCCCTGATCTTAATCATGCCCGCTGTAACATATTTAAAGATCCGGTATAATTCAATATTGATATTGCTTTCTTGTCTTAATTTGTTGGCAAATACGCTGAAACACTTGGAAATACCGGTATCCATTGTGGATGAACCCCGTTCAATGTATTTGAGATGGTCAAATATGGAAAAATCAGTGGTTTTAAACCCGATATCCACCACCCCAAGTTTCTGGAGGGCAAGGTTTTTGTCTTTGATTTTACCGTATTCATCAAATATTAGATTGAAAATAGATCCAATGGGTTGGGGAATTACATGGATTTTGTCGATGTGAACCCTTTTGGTTTCATCTTTTCCGTTTACATTGTGATATGTGATTTCATGGATTCCCTGGATCATTTCTTTTAAGGGCCGGGAATCTCGTTTCAGGTATCCAACCGGCAGGCCCGTTACTACATTGATGGGACCGGTGGAGTCACTGCAGACACCAGCCGCTGTGATGGCCAGAATCTTTACAAAATTTTCAATGAGTTTTTCCTGGTCAAGGGTGAATTCCGGAATATTGGACTGCTGTTCTGCATAGCTGCCTAGAAAATATTCTTTATCATTTAAGGTAATATGCAGGTCGGATGTGGAAGATTCCTCTCCGAGAAAAGAGCGGAACTGGATGTCAGTGGCGTCACCGATAAGGGATTTAAAAATTACGGAGTTTTTACCATTATATGCTTTTGTATATCCAAAACCGACATC
>PIVS01001180.1 GCA_003353855.1 Desulfobacteraceae bacterium | reverse complement strand
TTGTCCGTCAAATGGTTGAAATAATCCTGTATGGATTCAATTGTGTACAAATAGCTTTCATTCAGTCCGTATACCCCTGATGCTGCTGCGTTATAGGCATCAATCAGTGAGAGTTCGATCAAATCATATCTTTTTGGGGTGGCCCGGATAAAATTTCTGGCTTCACGATTGAGGACATTCACACTGTCAAGACGGTAGATGTTTCCTGAAAATGATGCAAATTCATTTTTCATGAGATCAATCACATTCTGATCTGCCTCAAGGGCATCAATGCGGTCAAACCCGGCCAGAACAGCCTTGAGAATGGATTCACCGCCGCCTGAGCCGATGATCAGGGCGCGCGGATCTTCAATATCGGCCAGGTAAAAGGGCAGAAAAGCGGTCAAATACTGCAGATATCCAACCTCCTCAAGACTACCCCCATATGGGGTTATCGGGCTTGCCCCTTCCCCGTTAAAGAAGATCACCTTCTGTACCGGCACCTGGAAAGGTGAGGCAAGGCTTAAGCCTGCTGTGGACCGAAGGCCTTTTGCCTGGACGACCTGCACCACGCCCAGGGGGGAATAGGCTTCATGGACAATTTTTGCATCCGGCAGATTCA